>JASKZU010000161.1 GCA_030147455.1 Planococcus sp. (in: firmicutes)
GAAACTGGCCACGACCGCAACCAGACCCGCCAAAAAAGTTCCCAGCAGATAAAGGAAGACAATCGATTTCATATTCGTCTGTTGGCCATTTTTATGCTGTGCTACTGAAGCCATAACCAAAAACAGCACCAAGACAGGCGCAATTGCTTTTAATGCGCCTACAAATAAATCTCCGAAGATGGTTAAAGAACTCGCCGTCTCTGGAATGGCAACAGCTAAAACAATCCCCAGGACCAGCCCGATAGCTATCTGTTTTACGATACTTAGTTTATTCCACATTTTTAATAGTGACACGTATGATTCCCCCTGTTGATTTCCGTGAAGATTATGCAAAACCCATCCAATGCTGCTTATCTCTCTTTCTCGTTGACCCCCTGCTTTAAAATGCTGTAATTAATCCTATTCTATACAATGTGCAGAACGAATAAAACAAAATTTTTTATGAAGTAAAAATATTTTGGTTCGGTTGAATTGAACTTAAGTGTGCTGTTAAACGCAATAAATAAAAAGGCCCTCCCAATTAGGGAAAGCCTCACTGTGTTTGCAGCTGATACGATTAGTTTCCTACTACACCCAATAACCAAGGCGCCGCATACAAAATCATAAACATGACCCCATAGTTTACTCCGTGACGGTGCAAGAGACCAGAAACCAAAGCAATCAAGACAACACCGAAAATATTCACCCACCCTGCATCCATAAATGCCAGCATAACTACAAGACCTGCAAATAAGCCGATCATTGCCTCATGTGGAATGTATTTGAACACAAATGAACAAATTTCATTGGAGTACTTAATAGTGGCATAAAATGTAATGAATAAAGCAATTCCTGCACCCACTACACTGGCAAACACGATTTCACCCATCGACAATATATGGTGAATGTTGTTTTCCGGAGTCAAAACCGGAGGTGCATTGAACAAGGCATTTGCAGGACCGATGGCCATAGGAGATAGGGGAAGGCCAATAGCTATCAGCGGAATCAATGTTCCTGACAAGTATGCGGCATTCGTTAGTCCATCCATCGATGAAATAGCTCTTGACGCTCTTTTGACCGGATCTTTAATATGGCGAGTTAAACTTTCGCCGAGAAAAATTGTCATTCCGACCGGTGATAAAAAGAACGTAAGCGTGCCAAAGACACTCGTTAAAGCGGAAGTCCCCACTTCTTGCTTGGTCAAAATAGAGAATGGATTTGGAAAGCCTTTGACCGCTTTAGGCTTTTTCAATGAAATTTCTTTAAAGCCCATTATCTGGCTGTTTTTGCGGCTGTCTTTATTTGTCAGTTCAAATAGCTTAAAGATAATTGGCCCAATCGTGATGCCAAGGAAGAATGACACAAAAACAGTTGTCTCCGGCGGGACAATGCCTGTATCCCAGTAAAGGTGGCGGAGTCCTTGAATCAATAATGCAAAAGGAAGAATAATGACTAGCGATAAAAATTTACTCGATGACATTAATGCGAGAAACACTGCCCCTAAAAAGAAAATCAATCCTGAGTGTGCGCTGATTGCCTCTGCATAAGGAATGATTAAACTTGCAACCAGTACACTGAACGGGATGGAAACCAGTGTGCCAATAACAGAGCCGGAAGCCATTTTTCTGATGCTGACGTCAGGCAGGCCATGCTTTTTCAGGACCATCGCGTGCTCCACCATCGGAGCAGCCATAACTCCGCCGGGAATTCCTGCTATCGCAACCGGAATGGAATCGGTCAATTTTTTTGCTACAATTGCTGAGATGAAAAAAGCGAGCACTACTTGAGGCGGAACTTCCAATAATACGAGCGCCAAGGTTACTGGAGCGAGAACAGCGGTCTCATCTGTTCCTGGTGCTACACCGATAATTGTGTAAAGCACCGCTCCTCCAATACTTGCTGCTAACATAAGAAGAAGAATTGTAATATCCATCACTCACTCACCTCTTCTTCCTTTGTAATGCGGCGCTTAGGTTTGAAGAAAAAGCTGCAAATGATAAAAGCAACGATTCCTCCGGCCAGTCCGAATATCAATGGCAGCGGCTGGTCGCTTGGAGCAATTAAATATCCCCCTAATGTGCCGGCTATCGATGCTACCATTGCAATCAGCAAGTCCTTTAAGCTGACATTATCTCCCCAGACATCATAGAAAACTTCATCATCTTTCTCCATAGCTATCCTCCTCATTCTGTACGCGAGATGAAAACAGATAGAACTTTAGCTTCTTTATCGCTTGCCGGTAAGAAAACATGAGGGGTATTGCCCTTGAAATAAGCGCTGTCCCCCTCTTTCAATAATTGATTTTCTCCATCGAAGTTCAAATAAATTTCACCGAAAAGAACAAGTATAAATTCGTCTTCTGAGTGGGTGTATGGCTTTAACTCTTTATTGTTTGGCAACACACTGACAATCACCGGCTCAATTTTACTGCTGGCAGATTGATTCGCAAGCGGTTCGTACAAATACCCTTTCTCTTCTCCTGCTGAGACGGTTTGTCTTGCTTCTTTTTTCACAATGACTAACGGCTGGTCTGTCTCTTCTTGAAGAAGCCAGGCCAATGTAACGCCTAAAGCCGAAGCGATTTTAGAAAGTGTAGCTACGGCAGAACCTGTTTGACCATTTTCAATTTTTGACAACAAACTGTTAGTGAACCCGCATTTTTCAGCCAGTTCCTGTTGAGTCATATTTTTCTTGCGCCGCAGCTCTTTGATTTTTCTCCCCGTGTCTTCTGAATTCATCTGCTTCACTCACCCATTAGTTAGTTTCGGATTGCTTAAGCAATTCTGTTGCGCGGTCGATATGCACATTCTTTTCCGTAATCATTTGCTGCGTCAGCCAATCAATTTGCTCTTTTCCAGCACCTGCCTGAACTGCTATATTGCGTGCGTGAAGTGCCATATGCCCCCGTTGGATGCCCTCGGTCGCAAGCGCCTTGATCGCCCCCATGTTTTGAGAAAGCCCCACTGCTGCAATCAACTGAGCCAGTTCCGAACTTGACTGGATTCCCATTATTTCAAGGCATAGCTGCGCCGTCGGATGGGTTTTCGTTGCTCCGCCGACTATTCCAACTGCCATCGGCAATTCCAGTGTGCCATTCAAGTACCCGTCTTCTACAATCCATTCCGTCAATGCCCGGTATTGTCCGTCACGAGCTGCATAAGCATGCGCTCCTGCTTCAATGGCACGCCAGTCATTTCCTGTAGCGACTACAACAGGATCAATGCCGTTCATGATTCCCTTGTTGTGTGTAGCTGCCCGAAACGGATCGACAATGGCTATTTCGTTGGCAAGCGCCATTCTTTTGGCAACCTGTTCTCCTGAAAACCCTTCTGTCGCAAGCTGCTCGACCGGAATAGAAACTTGAGCTTTCGCCAATCTGTAAGAGGCTAGATTGCTTAAAATTCTCAGCAGCACTTTCCCGCCCGTAATTCTTTCAATTTCCGGCGTTAATTTCTCAGTCATCGTATTGACGGTATTGGCCCCCATTGCATCCAGGACGTCTACAATCAAATGGAGTCTTAAAACCTTTTCGCCGCTTCGCAATTCAAGATGATGAAGCTCGATGTCGCGCGCGCCTCCGCCCAACCGGACAAGCGTCTTGTCAAACGAATTGGCGCTTTCAAGAAGCCGCGGCTTGGCTTCTTGAATACTTTGTATGGCAAGATCAAGATCTTGCAGATCAAGAATATGCATCTGTGCGATCATTAAGGACCCCGTGTAAGATGTTTTAAATCCCCCTGACTTTCTGGCAATGCGAGCCATATTCGATGCGGCTGCCACTACAGATGGCTCCTCTACTGCCATAGGGATGAGATAGTCTTTGCTATTGATAGTGAAGTTTGTTGCTACACCTAACGGAAGCTGAAACGTTCCCACCACATTTTCGATCATCCGGTCTGCCACTTCCAAAGGAAGACCCTTAGTGTCGGCACTAATTTTTCCAATTTCTTCTCCCATGTCGGTTGAAGTTTTAACAAGTTCCAGACGTTCTTCAATTGATTTGTTGTAGAATTGAGCAATTCGCGAAGAAAACTTCTCCATTTAAACCCTCCTATTTTATTTTCATTCAATAAAATTGAATATAATTCAACTACTGGACAAAAAATAAAGCGCTTTCAAAATGACCATATCACTTAAAAATTACATTAGCAATACTTTCAGAAAATTTAATTTATTAAATTTATGTTAGCAATCATAGCTGTTTAATTTTTTAACTCTTTCATTTATAAAATTTCAAACTCTTAAAAGGAAATCATTATCCTCAGGTGGAATTCATATATAGTAGGAAGGTGGAGTCAAATGAAAACCATTACTGGAAAACACGGCGATGCGAAAGTCTTTACGAACAATATTGATGATGTAAC
>JASKZU010000300.1 GCA_030147455.1 Planococcus sp. (in: firmicutes)
AAGCAGGCTACAGCAGCGTCCGCCCGATGATCGATTTGGAAGCCGTCCTGCCCTTTTATCAGTTTACGGATGCTTTTAACGGCATCGGCTGGTGCAAGCGGCGAGGACTCGAGCAAAACAAATCGTTTCTAAAAGAGAATTTGCGGATTTTGGAGAAGGCTTTGGGGTGATTGGTAATTACAAATATCTATAAAAAATTAAGAAAGAGCGCTAAACAGAATTTCTGTTTAGCGCTCTTTTGTCAGTTGCCGTTCTACTTTGCTGTTGGATAATCGTAATAGTCTTGTGCATGCACAACCTGAAAGCCCACTGACTCATACAAGCCGAGTGCGTGGGCATTTTTGGTTTCCACGTCGAGATGAACCGAATAGCCAGCACCGCTTTGCTGTTTCACGACGTGTTGCAGCACGCGCCGGCCGATGCCTTTTCCTTGATGCTCAGGCAAAATTGCAAAACCGTAAATCCACGCCTGTCCGTCTTCACGGTGAATGCGGATTTTGCCGACCGTTTGCTGGTCCCATTCAATCATCAGTATCTCGGTATTATCCCTTGTATTCACTCTGCTTTCCATTTCTCTGGCATCGTCTGCTGGAAGGTGGAATGCTTCTACGTCCAAACGGACTCTCATATCTAAATCATCCTCTGTAGCAGGACGGAGCGTGAAGCCGGTTGTCTCACCGAGAAGCTTTGGTTCCCACCGCATCTGGTGCTCGGTAAATTCGTAAACAGCGCCATGCTTTTTCAAAAATTCTTTTGCTCCTTGTGCAGTAGCCGGTGCATTCAATAACATTTTCTTGTACCCGGCTTGTTTTGCGGAGTCCAGAGCTGTTGCGAAAAGCTTCGTGAAATGGCCTTGCCGCCGATTGCCGGGCTTGACCATCCCGGTTGCTTCTACGGTCGAACCGAACGGATACAAGGCAACAAATGCAATCAATTCATCCCTTTCGTAGTAAAGAAAATCCAATTGGCTTTCGTTTCTGGAACGAAGCATGTCCCAGTTCAGCTTGAGTTCGAGCTGATCATGGGCTTCGACTTGCTGTTGAAGCCGTTCAATATCTGTAAGTTGCTTGGCAGTGGGCATAAGATTCTCTCCAGTCAGGAAAATTTAGGATATATTTCCTTCAGCTTCTCATAGCGCTTTACTGGAAGCAAGCTCGGTTTGCATGCCAAAATTAAAAAATAGCTAGTGAAAAGAAACCAAATCAAGGTAAAATGAAAATAGACTAAATCTAGGATGTGGTGTTTTGCCGGACTGGACTTACCACCCGCTGTTTAAACCGGCACTGTCAAAGTTGCCGGCCCGGCGAGGAAGGGCATTTATTCATCAAAGCATGAACCGGATTGCGAAAATCCCTGCCGGCAGCCGCCTAATTGAATATCTCGGGCATACGGCTCCTGCTGCCGAACTCGAAACCAATCTTTTCGGTGTGAACCTATCCAATCCAGTCGGCCTGAGCGGAAAGATCGACCCGCATTTATTAGGCACCGACGCATTCAGTTTCTTGGGAATGGGCTTTATTGAAATCGGGCCGGTCGCACTTGAAGAAAGAAAATCGGCTGCTCCCGAATTTACCGCTGCTAAAGAGAACTTGCAGTTTCCGCATCTGCCGGAATCTCTCGGTCTATATAAAACGATCGAAAAAATCGAAAAGCTGAAACCGTCAAAAAAACCGCTGCTGTTGCGGTTGGACAAATCAGCTTCTGTAAAAGAGACGCTGCACATGGCGCAAACGCTGAGCCGACATGCTGCTGCTTTGATTATAGAAAAGCAACTTAGCATAAACGACTGGCAGCAACTAAAGGCATCTGCAAATGTGCCGCTGTTAATAGCTTGCAGGTTAGAAAAGCTGGATATCATTTGGATTGAGCAGCTCGCAACCGCTGGGTTAATCGAAGGTGTCGTTATCGAAGAAGCCGGAACCGATACGGTAGAAGGCATTGTGTACCCGCTATCGCAGCCTAAAGAGCTGACGGAAAAAGTGATTGAAATCAAAACGAAAACCGCGGTGCCTGTTATCGCTTCAGGCGGTATTGCCGACCCCGCAGATGCATTGGCGTTGTTTCATGCCGGAGCGGACGCTGTGATGCTGTCAGGAGGCTATGTGTTTACAGGACCCGGTTTGCCAAAACGCATAAACGAAGCGCTCTTGGACGACAGAAGCGAACAACCTGCCATATATAAAGGCTGGATTTGGCATTGGCTGTTTGGGCTGCTGATGGTGATCGGCGGACTTGTCGCGATGCTCGTTAGTTTGACGACCGTCATTCTGCCTTACGATGAGGCCTTTTTAGGGCTTACGCGCGCTGAACTTCTCGCCATCAACCCAAATATCTACCACTTTATGCAGCACGACCGAATGACAGTAGCGGGAGCCATGGTTTCCGGCGGCATTCTTTATATGCAACTGGCACGCTATGGTGTCAGGCATGGACTCGAATGGGCCAAGCGGTCCATCCACATTGCCGGAACAGTCGGTTTTCTGGGCATCTTGCTGTTTATCGGCTTTGGCTATTTCGACTGGCTCCACGGGCTATTGTGGCTCGTGTTGCTGCCGTTTTTCCTGAAAGGCTATTTTGCAGCGAAATCGCATATCGGCCATTCCCGTTCCGTAAATCGGATCAATAACCGTGCATGGAAAAAGAGCCTGTGGGGGCAGCTCGTATTTGTCTCATTAGGGTTCGGGCTGACGACAGCGGGCCTGGTCATTTCCTTCATTGGGGTCAACGGCGTGTTTGTTAAGACCGATCTGGCGTTTATCTGCATGAGTCCAGAACAGCTAACCGCTATTAATGACCGGCTCATCCCGGTTATTGCACACGACCGGGCAGGGCTTGGAAGCGCGCTTGTCAGTGTCGGGCTCCTCGTATTGATGGTGGCATTGTGGGGCTTTCAGGAAGGGCAGAGATGGGTTTGGTTTACGCTTTTGTTCGGGGGCATCCCGGCATTCGGCGCCGCCATCGCCATTCATTTTGTCATCGGGTATACGTCGTTTATCCATCTCGCGCCTGCTTACCTCGCTTTGCTGCTTTTTGCAGCAGGGCTGTGGGGGGCGCGTGAATTCTTGCTTAGCAAACCGAAACCCATAAATTAGCAGATAGAAATTTTACTTGCAACTTATTTGAACAAGCCAAAGGGGATAGAGATATGGGATGGTTTAGAAACCGCAAAAACAAGTACGAAGTTTTCTGGAACTGGTTTACGGAAAACGAAGAAACGTATTTCCAACTTGACGAAGACAACCTGGAAAAAAATATGAACCAATTATACAGCCGCCTTCAAAAAATGAATAAAGACTTTGCTTATGAATTCAGCCATGAACTGATTGACGGAAAACGCGAATTTATCCTGAGTGCTGACGGAATGGTAGAGTCGTTTGACGACGTGATGGAATTATACGAGTCAGCACCGGAACTGGAAAAGTTCGAACTCATTGCATTTCGCCAGCCGAGTGACAGCGAAGTGAAAATAGATTTTGGCGATATTACATTAACGCGTGACGATGTCTATTTCCACCTGATCGACCCTGATACGAACGAGCTCGTTATTTACATAAAAGGTTTTAACGAGGAATTGGAAAACGAATTTATTTCGGTGTGCTTTATTCTTTTGGATAGCGTCATCGGGGAATATTATGTGGCGACTGAGCTGGGAGAATTGGAATTTGCCGAATACACGGA
>JASKZU010000029.1 GCA_030147455.1 Planococcus sp. (in: firmicutes)
CGGATACATTGCCGAATCCTTCGCGTTTTGTTAAAAATAAAAACAAATCCATCAAATGGTAAAACGGCACCGGGTCTGCTTGATAGCTTTCATGAACGATATGCGGGTGGTTCGTTATGTGTGTACGCGTTTCATTAGATACAGCATCTGCGGATTCATAATCACCGACGATCAGCAAGCGCAATTGAGGAAACCGCCCATGCAATTCGAGAAAAGCACGAACAGTTTCGTCAATGCCTTTATCTTTTGTAATCCGGCCCATTGAACCAATGACGAGATGATCGGTTGTCCATCCATAGGCTTTGCGTTTTTCAGCTATCAATGCCTCCATTGAGGCGTTTTGTTCAAATCGTTTTAAGTCAAACCCGTTTATGCTGCCGCGTCCTAAGATTTTGATCTTTTCTGCATCTGCAATACCGAGTTCCACGACCTGCTGTTTTAAGCTTGGCGATACAGAAAGCAAATGCGTAGACGCAGCTGCAGCAATTTTTTCCGCCATCAGCAAAATGTGGCGCTTCAAGCCGTGTGTCGTCTCAAGTCGCAGTCCAAGCACATTGTAAACCCGAACCGGCACCCGGCAGATATAAGCAGCAAGGATGACGATGAGCCCGGCCTTGGGAGTTCCGGCATTGACGACATCCGGTTTCTCGGAACGAAGTATGCGAATACAGGCAAACAGCGAAGCAATGTCGCTTTTCAAAGCGATTTCCCTTTCCATTTGAACATGAAGTACAGCAACGCCTTCTTGTTTCTCAAATTCCCGGGCATAGCTTCCTTCAGAAGTCAGCGCCTTGACTTCATAGCCGCGGGTTTGCAGTTCGCTCAACTGGCCGCGCACCAGCTTTAAGCTCGGGGCAATGGTCATGGCATGGATGATTTTCACTGTCATAAAAGATCCTCTCCCTTGTCATTCAGGCTCCATGGACCGACGCGTCCGAAAAAGGAACGCGGATTTGATCCAGCAACTCTTTTGTATAATGGGTTGCATTGATTTTTTTGACTGAAAATACTTTTTGGCTATTGCCGATCAATTTGGCTAAAATGTCCCGTTCATTGGCAAGCGCTCCGTCAATGTTCAGCTCCGGGTTAAAGAATTCATAAGCGGTCAAAAGCGGAGAACGCAAATAGTTGAATTCGTACCGGTTCAAGTTCATCAGCTTTTGAAGGGCTACTTCTGCGGGCTGTTCGGCCACATAGTCGTTCCCGCGCTCTAAAATTGCCACGTGGGTAACAAGCTGACGGTCCAGAAAAAGTGATTCGCCGACATACTGCGTAATCGGCTCCGGCTTTTGGAAAGTGAAATACTCCATAACCGGCAGCAGCTTGTCGACACGATTTTTCAATTTCGCTCCCATTCCTTGATTGATGCTCGAGTAATAACGAAACGTGCTCGTCCATGGCACCGAGTGAATCATTGCCCCGTCTGTAATCGCCAAGTCTTCGGCAATAAACTGTGCGCCAAAGTCCATACAAGCCATCATGCTGCTGAGCGTTTTTCCTGTATCCGGCGGTGCGAACACCGTGAGTGTCGACTGATCTTTTTTAAATGCCGAGCAATGAATTGGGGCGTAGCCTTTCTTCAACAAAAGCAGCGTAGCCAAATCTGTTAGGATATAGCCTACTGAATGTAAGTTCATAATCCGGTGGGTGATGAGTTTGTAATAAGCGCGGTTAACCGTAATGGTCGGTTGACCGGTTAAAAAGCCTTGTGCACGCAAACGCATTCTTCCTGTTCCAGCATAATTGCGCGTATAGTAAATTTTATCGGTCCCTGGGGCACCGCTAAAAAAATGATATTTCCCCATCCCCTCGTGCTCGGCGTCATCATTAAATTCTTCTAGCATCACCTGGAGCTTGACTTCACAGACATCGTATTGCTCCTGCGTTCCTTCAGGGATGCTGTGCCCATAGGACCAGCTGAAGTTTTTGATATTGGTTTGAACCGCAAGCACCCCTGCGGAAGCGATATAATAATAAGTTTTCAATGAGAACGCCCCTTTTTTTGAGTTTCCCCCGCACAATCGTTTAGTTTAGTTCACCTGCCAGCAATAACGTCTCTGCCATGCAGCTTTTATAAAAGTTATCCAGCTCGCTCCATAGCACTGTCTGGCTGAAATGGGTACTGGCCCATTCGCGCCCGGTCTCCCCAAACCAAGTGCGCAGTGCTGGCGACTCAATCAACACCAGAGTTTTTTCTATAATGTCATCGCTGTTATTTGGATCGACCAAAAAGCCGGTTTCCCCATCGGCAATTGTATTTTTTGCTCCCGTGACGTTTGCCGCAATGACCGGTAGGCCGCAAAGTGCCGCTTCGATCGAGACATTGCCGAATCCTTCACGCTTTGTCAGGAACATGAAAATATCCATGGCGTGGTAATAAGGTACTGGATCAGGCAAAAATCCAGTTTTGACGATATACGGGTTAGCATCGATTTCTTGTTTGACTTGCCAGTCGACCGGATCATCTTCTTCGTAATCGCCGACCATCAGCAGGCGCAGTTCAGGATAAAGCCGGCTCAGTTGACCAAATGAATCAATAAGTTCATGAATGCCTTTATCTTTGGTCAGCCGGCCGACAAACCCGAGTACAATGTGATGTTCCTGAAATCCGAAGCGCTGGCGCAAGTCCAGTGCCTCAGCTGCCAGTTCGTTGTTTTTATGAAACTTAGCGACTTGAAAACCATCACCGCTGCCTTTGCCCAAAACCCGGATTTTGTTTGTGTCCACAATGCCGAAGTCGATCGCGCGTTCTTTTAAACTGTCGGACACAGCCAGGCAATGTGTCGCCGAAGAGGCCGCCAGCTTTTCCATAGAAAGCAAGAGATGCCGTTTCCAACCGGAAGTCGTTTCCATACGCAAACCGCGAAGCGTATAAACCCTGATCGGAACACCGCACAAACGGGCAGCTAGCGTTACCACTAAGCCGGCTTTTGGAGTGCTGGCGTTGACAATGGTCGGCCGTTCTTTGCGCAATAAAGCGACACACCTGACAAGCGAGCGCAAATCCGCCCCGAGGGCAATGCCGCGTTCCATGTCGAGCTCCAGCATTTCAACGCCTTCTGATTTTTGGTATTCGTCAAAGCCGTCTCCAAATGCACTAAGCATTTTTGGTTGAAAACCTTTGCTTTTCAAAAAACGAAGCTGTCCATTCATGAAGCCAAGGCTTTCGGAAACGGTTACGGCATGAATCAGTTTGGTGGCCATTATGCTGCTCCCCCTTATCTCTTTTCATAGATTTCTTCCGTGCGGAAAACTTTTACAATGGTTTGCACCAAAATATAGCAATCGAGCCGAAAGCTTTTTCGCTGAATATAATCGATATCAATATCGATTTTTTCATCCCAGTTCAGCGTATTGCGCCCGCTCACCTGTGCAAGCCCGGTAACGCCCGGCTTTACCAGCAGCCGCTGCTTTTGATAATCGCTGTAATGATCTGTTTGTTCTGTGACCGTCGGACGCGGCCCGATAAATGACATATCGCCTTTAAGGATATTCATCAGTTGGGGCAATTCGTCGATGCTCGTCTTGCGCAGGACGTTGCCCACTTTTGTAATGCTTGGATCGCCATCAAATGGATCAGCTTTCTGGCGCTTCAAGTCCCGTTCATGCTCCATCGTACGGAATTTATAAATGGTGAAATGGCGCCCGTATCGGCCGCCCCGCTGCTGTTTGAAAAGCACAGGCCCCCTGGATTCCAGGCGTATGACAAGCGCCACTCCCAATAAAAGCGGCAGCAGAACAAGCAGCAACGATCCGGCAGCGATAATTTCTACTGTGCGCTTTCCTGCATTCAAATGCTTCGGCTGTTTTCGTTCCGGCTCATAACCATCGGCAATCATAGACTCCCTCCTCCTTAAATTCTCCATAAGCTGACCTTCTCGGGTTTATCGATTCTCGGCAATACGTTGTTCAAGTCAAATACATATCCCTCTTTTTCGAACAACAGCCGTTCAAACAATTTCCATCCCGCTCGTTTATACGATTCATGCGGCACACCGAGAATGACCGCTGCCCCAGGTTTCAAGTCCTGTTCTGCGGTAAGGATGTGGCCATCGATGCATTCCAATCCTTTTTCTTCTGAGACAGCATCTGCCAACTGAATATCCACCCCGTATTCACGAAGCTCTTTGATTAATTCGATAAGCCCGCTCGGTGAGGCATTCGAAAAATCGCGCACCATCCCGAGCACCGTAACCCGGCATTCATGGATAACGACTTCGTTTTGAATAAGCTTTTTGACAATGCGCTGTGCGAGCTCTCGCCCTGTCCCTGAGTGATGCCGCCACCATCCGCCTTGCATTATCCAGGAACTTGGCGGCTCGTTAAGCAAATCCGGTTCGAATTTCACGAATCCTCTTTTGGTGTTGGCTGTTTCCAGTACATCAAACGTATCGATGTTGTGTTGATTTAAACTCAAAGCAATTTCGTTGATCAATGCCGTATTGACTTCCCGCTGCGCCATCTCGAGCAGTTGGGCCGCTTCCGCTACACGAATCGATTTGGCTTTGAATATCCCGCCTTCATGAATCGGCGCCAACAAGTCTGCCAAGTAATCTGTTACCGGGCCTGTTTGCCCCGCCACTACTTTGCGCATCTTAGGCGTTTCAGGAGGTGATTCAGCAGCATGCCACCGGGCGGAGATAAACCCAATAAAGAATTCTTTTCCTGCCTTCATGCCTGAATGTTTTTCCAGTAAAGGAATGCATACATCTTCAGTCGTACCCGGATAAACCGGCCCTTCAAAAATGACAACAGCCCCTTTTTTCATGTGCCGCCCAATCATGATGCATGTTTCGGACAAACGATCCAATGTATATACAGGGCGCTTCGTTCCGGATACGAGAAGGATTCCGGCCGATGCCAAAACCCCCGGGGAATCAGAAAACGAAATGTCTGGGCGTATAGATGCTTCTTTACCGGGAATGTCCTGGTTGAGCATGATAACTGGATAAACACGCCCGAAAGCTTCGGCAGCCAAAAGCCCTTGTCCGCTCCCGGCGCAGATAATTGCGATTTTCAGTTTTTCTGTCATCAGCTCAATCGCCCTCCTTTCCTGTCTTTCCAGTTCAATTTGATGAATTCAAGCAGCTGCCGGCTGTTTGCTGCCGCAAACGACAGCAGCAGCAATGGGATGATTTTATTGCGGTGGCGCATCGCTGTACCGGCACTTTGTGTTCCATATGAATAAATAAAGATTGTCATGCCGAGAACGAGCACAATAAAGATTTTGGTGCGCAGCGGCATATCGCTTTTTATCAACCCGTAAATAGTCGCTCCCACTAAGAACAGGTAAACCGATGAGTCGAACAAGAAACTCACCATATCGCCAAGCCCCCGCCAATCAAGAGGCAGCGGGGAAAAGAGGAAATAAAACATTTTCAACGGCGCCACAAGCAAAGCCGCAGCCCCTGACCAGCCGCTAAAGCTGGCGAGATAAACCGAACCGCCTTCTGCAAAAATTTCGTATTCAACTGTCGTGCCTTCTGAATCAATGAATTTGCTTAAGAACACTTCCGCATTCAGGAATACCACAACCCCAAGCGCAGAGAAAAACAGAAGGTAAATGAGCGGTGTCGTGATTTTTTTGCCTATCGAGCCTTTTTCGAGCCAAAAGAAAGTCACTACATACACAAGCACCAATCCGACCATCCCTGAGTGAAACATCATGGCAAGAATGGCGAGCAGCACTGCCCAGCCAAAAAACAAGAAGTTCCGTTCAGCTGTCCAGCGCAGGAAATAATACAGCGAGACAGTCGTGAAAAAGATGATCAGTGCCTCACGCAGCAGTATGCTCGACATAAAGATGCTGTTTGGCATCATCGTGAAAATGAGCAGCGCAATAAACGTCAACTTTTTTTCGATTTGCAAATAATTGAGCGCTTTAAATAGGTAAACTGCGGAAAACACCCAACAGGCGATATTCAAAAACTGTGAATAAGCCCGCTGGTCGCCGATCATATAGTAAAGCCCCGATAAGAACGGCACATACACCGTATGCGTCTGATCCAGCGGATATTGGCCATTGGCAACCAAGACGGATACTTCGTGGAAATATTCGGTATCGGTTCCGCTGGAGAAGATGTTGACCGACGGCACATACAAATCCAGAAATAAAATAACCAGCCGGACAGCAAAGCCGGCAAAAATGATAAACAGCCATTCGTTTTTCAAATTGCGGTACAGGTACAGCGAGAGCACAACGATGCTGCTGAAAACGAGCAGCATGCCATAGCCGTTTCCAGGCGGCAGGAAATCCTTGATCAGAAACGTTGTCAGGATTTGAATAAAGAAAAATGCGAGTACGTAAATCATGGCCCAGCCTCCTCGATTCAGCTCAGCGTTTGGCCAGAGCCAGTAATCGCTGTTTGTAATAAGTGACATCGCTCAGTTGCAAAATCCACAGCATCAGTACATACACGACGGCCCCGGATACAATAGCAGCGAACAGTGCCGGTATTTCACCCGCCGGAGAGTAGGCGACTGCATAAATACTTCTTGCAGCTACGCCCATTACAGCTGCTGCAATCAATCCTTTCAATAAATCCACCGACAAACGGCGGCTGTCGAGCGAACCGATTTTGCGGACCAGCGAAACGTATAGCAAGACGGTGCTGACAATGGCAGCGATGCTTGTTGCAAGCGCCAGCCCGTTCAGCCCCATCAACCGCGAAAGAACCAGATTGAGCCCGACATTCAAACACATTGCGCCGAACGCATTAATCATCGGCGTCTTGGAATCTTCCAGCGAGTAGAACACTTTTGTTAACACTTCCCTCAATCCAAAACCGAGCAGTCCCAGTGCGTAGAAAAACAACATTCCCGCCGTCATCGCGATGGCCCGCTCTTCAAAAGCCCCCCTGCCAAACAGCAATTCCGTAATTTCCCGGGCAAATATCATCATGCCGACCGCTGCCGGTATCACAATCAATGAAACGGTAGTGATGATCTTGGCTACCATATCCTTCAGTGCATCTATATTTTTTTGCACAGCAAGTTTGGAAATTTTAGGAAACATAACCTTAACAACTGCCAAGACAAAAATTGCTTGGACAAAAAAGACGATTCGGTGCGCATACGTTAAAGCAGAAATTCCGCCTTCTGCCAAATGAGAAGCAACCGTCCGGTCTACCAAAATATTCAATTGATCAGCTGATACACCGATGATGACCGGTACTGCGAGCAGCATCATCTGTTTTAAATCAGCATCTTTCAAGTTGAGAATCAATCGGTGGCGATAACCGCTTTTTTTGATGGCTGGGACCATATATAAAAATTGAATAATGACAGCGATGACGGTGCCAATTGCCAGCATGTGGATATCCATTCGGGAACTAACGATAATGGTGGCAATAAGCAAAAAGTTCAGCGGCAGCCCGCTCAGTACCGTCGGCAAAAATTTACTTTTCACTTCCAAGTAGCTGGTAAAGATAAAGATCAGCGCTGTAAAGTACAGCGTCAGAGAAATGATGCGCGTAAAAAGAACGGCAACCCGCAGTGTTTCCCCTTCGAATCCGTAGGCGAACACTTTGACGATGGGCACTGGAAACACTAATAAAATCACTACCAATACGGTCGATAAGAGCATAACCGCGTTGGTTACATTGGCGGTAAAACGCTCAGCCGCCTCAGCCCCGCGTTCTTCTAAAATCTTGGTGTAGACCGGAATGTAACTTGCAGCGATGCCCATTCCGATAAAAGCAAAAAAGACAGTCGGAATGTCAGTTGAAATCAAGTACGCATCGGTTAAGCCATCTGCACCGTAGAAAAATGACAGGAAAATATCACGGGAAAAACCGAGGATTTTGGTGACGATGACCACAAACATGATGGCAATAACTGTTTTCTCCATAGCCTCAACCTCTTTTTTTCTAATCTGGGAGCCTGCCATGCACCCGAGTGACGCGATCGCCTGACGGCTGCGAAGGCCTGAGTGACCAGTTTCCTGCTGACTTCATCCTAGGCTGTCCAGGTTAAAAGAGGGTTAAACAATAAACGCTTCTAAATAAAAAAAGGGGCATTAAACACAAAAAAGACCGCCTAAACGAGGCGATCTTTCAAACAAGCCATTTCCATCCGCACCGAGCATTCGATGAAAAGTAGTTCAGGTGAAGTAATTTCTCGTGCTGACAAGTACAAACCGCGGCGCCCTGGAAATGCTTGCAGCACAGCCCCTGCAAGTGCGCGATCCGTCGTATGCTCGCGCTCATGGACGACATAGTAATGAAGATTCGGCACGCCGACTACTGCCTGCTGATCAGCGAACACTAAACGCGTGTACCCGCGTTTGCCATATAAAACAGCCGCTTCGGGCATATTCGCGATGCGGTAAATTGCTTGCCCCGGAAGCGGATCCGGAATGAACTCATAAATATATACTTCACTTTTTCGCCGCAGTCCAAAGGTTTCATACCAGGCAAAGACAGCGGTATTCGAACGGTATATATCAAGTGCGACAGTCTGTGCTCCAAGTTGCTTAGCCACATCCAAGCCATGTTCAATCAGTTTGCGTCCAATCCCTGCCCCTTGCGATTCCGCGGCTACGTCCATATTGTTCAGGAACCACTGGCTATTTTCCATTAAGCGCCATTCGATATAGCCAATCAATGTTTCGCCCTGAAAATACCCATAGTAGTAATAGCCGTTGTCCGGACTGTTTTTCAATAAGTCGGCAAAATGCCCTTCAATGCCTTCGGCAGCATAAATGGATAAGCGCGACCAATCGCCAAGCCCTTTTTGGTTTAGCCCGACAAGCAGCGAAGCGTCTTGTTCAGTGAGTATTTGGATACTGTCGCCTCGGGCATGTACCGCACGCCCAACTGATTTGTACGTCATACGCTGCTCAATTCTTTTCCACGCAGCGCACGATATGCCGGGAAAAAGGATTCCGCAGGACTTGCACCGGATTTGCTGCATAACTCAGCGTAAATATCGCTGTTCCAAATTTTGCGCCCTGTATAAAATCGAAAACCTGTATGCTGCCCGAATTTCTTTTTAAATTTATAAAGCGGATCTTCTGGGCAATTGGTTCGCCCGCCTCCTGCATGAATCAGTTTGGCGCCTTTTTCTTTGCCCCATTGCACCGCACCGTATTGCAAGACATAAATCGGCGACAACTGGTGAAACGCCGCCACTGTTCCGGATAAATGGGTATGCATAATGCCGCCGTACAGAAAATGCAGTTCAGCGGCAATCACCTGGTCATTATAAACTGCTTCAGCCAGAACGATCTGGTCGCCAAATTGCAGGAGGCACTGGTCAAAATAATCGTCATCGAAAAAATAATAGGAATCGGCATGTACACGGCTCATCGTTTCATAGTAAATTTCCTTGAACCGGGAAAGGTTTTTCGGCGCTTGTGTTATGCGGCATGTCACTCCAGCATTTAGCGACCGCCGCAGTGTTTTTTTCGCCGATTTGGAAAACTCCGAAGCAGCCGGATCGCTAAATCCATCGAGCGTCGTTCCAACCGTTTCACGTTGATAGGTAACGTCATAGCAAGTGGAAAAATCACGCGCATTGCCGAAAATCGGATGAAAGCGGACAAACTCACTGACAATGCGGTGTTCTTCACAGTATATGCGGAAAGCTGCTTCAAACGCCGATACCAAGTCCGAATGGCAGCCAGTAGCACAGTGTATGATTCGAGGGCCGCCGTACCCATAAGGCGTGATGGCATCAAACCACCTTTCCCCATGGACCAGCTTCGGAATTTCACGCCGGATAAACAAATGGCGCACTTCACCGATCACGCTGCTATAAATATATTCCTCGCATATCCCACGCTCCATTTTTTCATAGAGCCTGCCGTATGCAGGATCAAAAAACAAGTCGTTCATTGAGGCCACCTCCTTTC
>JASKZU010000079.1 GCA_030147455.1 Planococcus sp. (in: firmicutes)
GTACCGCGAATCGAGCCTTCGTCCCTTTTTATAGGGGGATGAAGGCTTTTTATTATGCCTAAGGAGGAATTAATGATGAAGAATTTAAAAGCTGAAGAAATTAGACAGTTATACTTGGATTTTTTCCAGGAAAAAGGCCACGACATCGAACCGAGTGCGCCGCTTGTCCCTTTTGAAGACCCATCGCTTTTATGGATCAACAGCGGGGTTGCTACATTGAAGAAATATTTTGACGGACGCGTCATTCCGGAAAATCCGCGCATCGTCAATGCGCAAAAATCGATTCGGACAAACGATATTGAAAACGTCGGAAAAACAGCGCGCCACCATACATTTTTTGAAATGCTCGGCAACTTTTCAATCGGTGAATATTTCAAGAAAGAAGCGATTCATTGGGCTTGGGAATTTCTCACCGACGACAAATGGATCGGTTTTGATGCAGAAAAACTATCGGTCACCATTCATCCTGAAGACGAAGAAGCTTATGCAATCTGGCTAAACGAAGTCGGTGTGCCGGCTGAGCGCATTATCCGTTTGGAAGGCAACTTCTGGGATATCGGCGAAGGGCCGAGCGGGCCGAACTCGGAGATCTTCTATGACCGCGGCGAAAGCTACGGCAGCGACCCGAACGATCCCGAACTATATCCAGGCGGTGAAAACGACCGCTATTTGGAAATCTGGAACCTTGTGTTTTCACAGTTTAACCATAACGCCGATCATACGTATACGCCGCTGCCGAAACAGAATATCGACACCGGCATGGGATTAGAGCGCATGGCATCGGTCGTACAGGACGTGCCGACAAATTACGATACAGACTTGTTTACTCCAATCATCCAGAAAACTGCTGATATTTCAGGGAAGACTTACGGCGAGCACAGCGAACAGGACATGGCGTTCAAAGTGATTGCCGACCACGTAAGAACTGTTGCATTTGCCATCGGCGATGGGGCACTTCCTTCGAATGAGGGACGTGGATATGTACTGCGCCGCTTGTTGCGCCGCGCCGTTCGTTATTCGAAAAAACTCGGCATTGAAAAGCCGTTTATGTTCCAGCTTGTACCGGTAGTGGGAGAAGTCATGCACAGTTTTTATCCGGAAGTAAAAGACAAGGAAGACTTTATCGTCCGCGTCATGAAGCTGGAAGAAGAGCGGTTCCTTGAAACACTGCATGACGGTTTGGAGATCCTTTCCCAAGTGGCAGATAAGCAAAAGCAAGCCGGACACAGTGAAATCCCGGGCGAAGATGTTTTCCGTTTGTACGACACATATGGCTTCCCGGTAGAACTGACAGAAGAATATGCAGAAGATGAAGGCATGACAGTTGACCACGCCGGATTTGAACGAGCGATGAATGAACAGCGCGAGCGTGCAAGAAGCGCCCGCCAAAACGTCAATTCGATGCAGACACAGTCGGAAGTGCTCGGCAACATAAAAGAAGAAAGCGAGTTTGTCGGCTATACACATACAACCGTCGAGGCTAATGTGGTCGCCATCGTCAAAGACGGCGAATTAGTAGAATCAGCGCAAGAAGGCGAAGAAGTTCAGCTCGTGCTGGACCGGACACCATTTTACGCAGAAAGCGGCGGGCAAATTGCCGATAAAGGAACGCTGACAAATGATTTGGTGAGCGCATCTGTATTGGATGTGAAAAAAGCACCGAATGGCCAAAATCTGCACAGCGTGCGGGTCGATTCCGGTGAATTGACAAAGTCCGGGGTCACTGCTCAAGTTGACACCGTACAGCGCCGCCATACAGTGAAAAACCATACGGCAACCCACTTGCTTCACCAGGCGCTCAAAGATGTACTCGGCGAACATGTTAACCAAGCTGGTTCGTATGTCGGCCCTGACCGCCTGCGTTTTGATTTTTCCCATTTTGGATCGATGACGCAGCAGGAGCTGGAACAAATCGAACAAGCAGTAAACGAGAAAGTATGGGAAGGCATTGCAGTTCAAACGGGCTACCATAACTTGCAAGAAGCAAAAGACATGGGCGCCATGGCTTTGTTTGGCGAAAAATATGGAGATGTTGTCCGCGTTGTTTCCATCAGCGACTATTCGCTTGAACTTTGCGGCGGTGTGCACGTTGCCAACACATCAGAAATCGGCATTTTCAAAATCGTATCGGAAAGCGGCATCGGCGCCGGTATTCGCCGCATCGAAGCTTTAACTGGAAAAGGCGCTTACCTCAACTTGAAGCAAAGCGAAGAAACACTGGAACAGGCAGCTTCATTATTAAAAGCAAATCCGCGCGATGTGATTCAAAAAGTCGAAGCCGCACAGGCTGACATGAAAGCGATGCAGCGCGAGAACGAATCGCTGCTCCAGAAAATCAACAACGCGCAAGCTGGCGAACTGATGGATGCAGCGAAGAAAATCGGCGACGTTACGGTTTTATCGGCAAAAGTACAGGCTAAAGACAACAACCAATTGCGTCAGATGGTCGATGACCTGAAAGCGAAATTTGAACAAGCGGTCATCGTCCTTGGGGCAAGCGACGGGGATAAAGTGATGCTCGCAGCCGGAGTGACGAAAAACATCGCAGGCAAAGAATATCATGCCGGCAACATCGTCAAGCAAGTGGCTGAGCAGTGCGGAGGCAAAGGCGGCGGCCGTCCGGACATGGCGATGGCTGGCGCTAAAAATCCAGAGCAGCTGGATGCAGCGCTTGAATCTGTTTATAACTTGTTCAAATAGGTTTAACAAATCCATGCTTTCAGTTATAATGAGATTCAGCAGGAGGAACGAATTGCCAAATCACACATTCTGAAAGCGAGGTGCTTGTCGTGAGCTCATTTGATCGCACGATGAAATTCGATTCGTCTGATGAATCGATAGAGCAGGACGTAAAGCAGGTTATGCTGCAGGTCCATGCAGCTCTAGAGGAAAAAGGCTATAACCCGAACAACCAGATTGTCGGGTATCTATTATCAGGTGATCCGGCTTATATCCCTCGCCATCAGGATGCCCGAAACATGATCCGCAAACTCGAGCGGGATGAAATCTTGGAAGAACTGGTCAAGTTCTACATCAAAAAGAATAACGAGGAATAAACATGCGCACAATGGGATTAGATGTGGGCTCCAAGACAATTGGAGTAGCAATAAGCGATGCGCTGGGCTGGACAGCACAGGGCATCGAAACGATCAAGATTGACGAGGCGAACGGCCAATTCGGCCTCCAGCGCCTTGGCGAACTGATCAACGAATACAAGGTAACAGAAGCGGTCGTCGGGTATCCGAAGAATATGAACAATTCGATCGGCCCCCGAGCGGAAGCCTCAGAAAAGTTTGCAGCATTGCTGAAAGAAGGATATGATATACCGGTAGTGCTTTGGGATGAACGGTTGACCACAATGGCAGCAGAGAAAATGCTGATTTCTGCCGATGTCAGCCGCAAAAACCGCAAAAAAGTGATCGACAAGATGGCTGCAGTAATGATTTTACAAGGCTATCTTGATTCAAAAAAATGATGAGGTGACATGAATGGAACATGGTCAAGAACATATTACAGTAGTGGACGAGCACGGCAACGAACAGTTGTTTGAGGTGTTGTTCACATTCGAATCGGAAGATTTCGGAAAATCGTACGTTTTGTATTTCCCAGTAGGGGCAGATGAAGACGAAGAAGGCGAAATTGAGATTCACGCATCTTCTTTCACTGAAAACTTGGATTCTGAACAAACTGTTTCCGGCGGCGAACTGCGTCCTGTGGAAACAGAAGCAGAGTGGGATATGATCGAAGAAATGCTCAACACTTTCCTCGAGCAAGAAGAAGAAGACGAAGAGCTTTAATTATACGGGGGACGGAATTGAACCTAGATTCCGTCCCTTTCATTTGAGTTGTGTTCTTATAGGGAAAGACGAATAGCTGAGGGGGAACACCCGTGGAAAAGCAGTCAAAAAAAGATGTGATGTTCGACAGGATGAAGGAAAAGAAAAAAGAAGTTAAAGTCGTCCGGCGAATCGTTTTGATTGTCGCGCTTGTTTTGTTGCTGGTTGTTGCAGTAGCAGGCTGGCAGGCATACAGCTATGTAACTGATGCACTGGAACCGGTAGATCCGAATGCAGAAGAAGTCGTGGATATCGAAGTGCCCATTGGATCGAACTTGGATAGCATAGCGGGCCTTCTTGAGGAAAACGGCATCATCAAAGATGCGCGGATTTACAAATACTATGTTAAATTTCAAAACCAATCGGAGTTTCAGGCGGGCAACTACGGCCTAACGCAAGCGATGACGTTGGATGAGATAACGGAAAGTTTGAAAACCGGAAAAGTGTATCATGAACCGTTGTACACGATCAGTGTACCGGAAGGTTTGACGCTCCAGGAAATTGCGGAGCGGGTCATCGCAGAAAACACGGATTACACGGCTGAGGAATTTATGGAGCAGATCCAGGACGAAGCCTATATTGACGAATTGATGGTCAAGTATCCGGAATTGCTGACAGAAGAAATCAAAGGCGAAGATGTTAAATTTGCGCTTGAAGGCTATTTGTTCCCAGCCACTTACCCAATCTACGAAGAAGATCCTTCTTTGACTGTGCTGATCGAGCAAATGCTTGAAGCGACCAAAGCGAATGTAACGCCTTATCAAAGCATGCTGGATGATATGGAAAAAACTCCGCACTGGCTATTGACCTTTGCTTCACTGCTTGAAGAAGAAGCGACTTCCAAGTCCGACCGCCAGACGATTGCGAGCGTCTTTTTCAACCGTTTGGAGCAAGACATGCCGCTGCAGACGGATCCGACCGTAATTTACGCGATGGGCGAACATAAAGACCGTTTGTTCAACTCAGACTATGAATTTGAAGATCCGTACAGCACCTATACAAACAAAGGATTACCGCCTGGTCCGATCGCTTCGTCCGGCGCTTCATCGATTGAAGCGGTGCTCGATCCGAATGAAACAGAATACTTGTTTTTCCTGGCCGATTCGGAAGGCACCAACCATTTTTCTACAACGTATGAACAACACCTTAAATACCGCGATGAATATATCGGCAATTGATCGAAGAAGGAAGGGAGCGTACGGTTCCCTTCTTCTTTTCTGTTCAAAATCAGACTATATGCAAAGAAAGTAGGCGCAATCATGAGTGAATGGGACGCAGTATTTCATGCGATGCGCTCATATGCGGCACAACACCATGTGCCTATTATGGAAGAGCAAGGCATTGACGAGCTGCTTGAGCTATTGAAGCATCAAAACCCGTCAAAGCTGCTTGAACTCGGCACGGCAATCGGCTATTCAGCTTTGCGCATCGCACAAGCGTTGCCGGAGGCGCACATAGATACGATCGAACGCGATACGCCGCGCTTTGAAAAAGCACGTGAATTTATCCGCGATGCGGCGGCAGCAGACCGTGTGCGAGCCTTTCATGCGGATGCATTGGAAATGGATCCGGCAGAACTCAGCGGCCCATACGATGCGATATTTATCGATGCAGCCAAAGGGCAGTATGAGCGCTTTTTTGAGAAATATGAAAGTGTGTTAAGTGACAGCGGCGTCATTTACTGCGATAATATGTCGATGCATGGCATGACGGATGTGCCGATTCATGACGTGCCAAGACGCAAGCGCACGATGATTCGCAATATCCGTTCGTTCCGGGAAAAGATGGCTGGGCATCCGCGGTTTCATTGTGAACTGCTGCCTGTAGGGGACGGCCTTCTCGTATGCACCAAAAAATGAAAAATGAATGCAGGGAGTTAATTTCTATGTCAAAAAACAGGCCGGTCGTCATCGGTATTGCTGGTGGTTCAGGTTCAGGTAAAACAAGTGTCACAAATTCTATCTACGAAGTATTCAAAGAACATTCAGTCGTAGTCATCGAGCAGGACTATTACTATAAAGACCAAAGCCATTTGGAGTTTGAAGAACGGCTGGAAACAAACTATGACCATCCACTTGCGTTCGACACCAACTTGTTGATCGAACACGTGAATGAATTGCTTGAAAGACGGGCTATTGAAAAACCGGTCTATAATTATGCATTGCATACGCGTGCAGAAGAAACCATTCAAATCGACCCGAAAGATGTGATCATTCTTGAAGGCATTCTTGTGCTTGAGGATGAGCGCCTGCGTGATTTGATGGACATTAAGTTATTTGTCGATACCGATGCAGATCTTCGCATTATCCGCCGGTTAATGCGCGACATCAACGAACGTGGACGAACTATCGATTCGGTTATCGAACAGTACTTGACAGTCGTGCGCCCGATGCACAATCAATTTATCGAGCCGACAAAACGCTATGCAGACGTGATTATTCCCGAAGGCGGGCAGAACGAAGTGGCAATTGATTTGATGGTTACAAAAATTAAAACAATTCTTGAATAGATTGGTAATTTATAATAGAATGGTACGAGACTGACGGGTGTTAGCGCATTCATAGTCAGCAGTTGAAGGAGTGGGAAGAGCATGGCAAACGAAAAACAATTTCCAATGACAGCTGCAGGAAAGCAGAAGTTGGAAGACGAACTGGATTATTTGAAGACGGTCAAACGCAAAGAAGTGGTAGAACGCATTAAAGTAGCCAGAAGTTTTGGCGATTTGTCCGAGAACTCGGAATATGATTCTGCAAAAGAAGATCAAGCATTCGTTGAAGGACGCATTTCCACATTGGAATCCATGATCCGCAACGCGGTCATTATAAATGAAGAGGAAGCAGGCAACGACGTTGTCCGTCTCGGGAAAACTGTAACATTTGTCGAAGTTCCGGACGGCGAAGAAGAAGCCTACACAATCGTTGGGTCAGCAGAAGCCGATCCGTTAGAAGGGCGCATTTCCAATGATTCGCCGATTGCCAAAAGCATGCTTGGCCGTACAGTCGGAGATCATGTAAAAGTATTAACGCCTGGCGGGGAAATGGAAGTTAAGATTGTGTCAATCAATTGATGCACAGCGGCCATTCCCACGGGAGTGGCTGTTTTCTTTTCGCATATGAAACTAAAATTTAGTTGAAACGTCAAATTTGTCACGGGCAAATTATGATAAACTGTAGGCAAAGGGGGGCATCGTATGGCCAACGAAGAACAGTCTTATCCCTCTCGTTTGAATAAGAAGAAGAAAAACAATAACAATCGGTCCAATTCGATCTTAAATATAATGATCGCACTTGTCTTTGCGCTGGTGCTCATTATTGGAGCGACTTTGTTGTTTGGAGGGGGCGATGATTCAGCAGATACCGAATCCGTTGAATTGACGCCGGAAACAGAAAACCAAACGAGTGGCGAAGAAGACGCGCCGGTAACAACAGAAGAAAATGATTCAGAAGACCAGCAGGCAGAGGAAGAGGCGGCTTCCGATGAAGAAGAAGCTGAAACTGAAGCTGTGGAAGAGGAAGAAGAAGAAAACGAGACCAAAGGCGGCACAATCACACGTGAAGAGTCGAACGACCCCATCGTCAGTGAGACCATTGTCAATACGAGCTGGGAACCGGTCGGCACAAGCCAAAGCGGCGCACATGCTTCTTCATACCAGAAAAACACCGTAGATTGGAACGAAAAAATCAAAGCGGTTTCCTATGCAACAGGGCTCGGCCAAAATGAGATGTACGTCATGATGGTCAAAAACGGCGGAGGCCCGCAAAAATCCATTGCGACTGTTCAATCAAAAGATCAGTCTCAGAAATACCGCGTATTTTTGCAA
This sequence comes from Planococcus sp. (in: firmicutes), assembly GCA_030147455.1. GTDB lineage: Bacteria > Bacillota > Bacilli > Bacillales_A > Planococcaceae > Planococcus. The sequence goes on from JASKZU010000079.1 coordinate 7,657, forward strand.
TGGGTGGACGGCGAAGGCTGGAAGCCTGAAAAAATGGACGTTTTGAAAACGCTGGACGGCGCCTATTAATTGGGGCGCCGTTTTTCCGGTATTAAATCAGTGATTAGGAGTGGATAGAATGAGAATCGGAATTATCGGGGCTATGGAAGAAGAAGTGCAGTTGCTGCGCAGCCAGCTGGCCAATACATCTGTCAAACACATTGCCAACAGTGAATTTACTACAGGTACATATAAAGGGCAGGAACTTATCTTGCTGAAAAGCGGCATCGGCAAAGTCAACGCTGCCATGACTACGACTATCCTTATGCAGGAGTTCCGTCCGGACCTCGTGTTGAACATCGGTTCAGCGGGCGGATTTGATCAATCTCTGGAAGTGGGCGCCGTTGTTGTGTCGGACCAAGTGCGGCATCATGACGTGGATGCAACCGTTTTTGGCTATGAAATGGGCCAGGTGCCGCAAATGCCTATAGCCTATCTGGCCAATAAAGAGTTGATTGAGCTGGCTGTCAAGGCAGTTGAGGAAATCGGAGAACATCAGCATGCTGTCGGGCTGATTGCTACAGGTGACTCGTTTATGAGCGATCCTCAGCGTGTAGAGCAGGTCAGAGCTTTGTTCCCTGAAATGAAAGCTGCGGAAATGGAAGCTGCAGCGGTTGCGCAAGTTTGCTATCAATACGACACGGCATTTGTAGTTATCCGGGCGTTGTCGGATATCGCCGGAAAAGAATCTTCGGTTTCGTTTGACGAATTCCTGCCGGTTGCAGCTAAGCATTCGACTGAAATTGTTTTGCGCGTAATTGAAAAACTGCTGGAGCGCATATAAAAAAGCTGAGGGCAAGAAGCCCTCAGCTTTTATACTTTTCGCAGCGTGAATGTGCTAATCATCAGGAGTGAAGCAATCAACAGAATAAACATATATACAGCAGGTGACCAATGGTTAAAGCCGAAATAAGACAAAGTCAGAACGGTTCCAGCTGCGGTAATCGGAAGCCCGGTAAAGTATCCGCTTGATTCGGCAATATTAAAGCGCGCAAGCCTGAAAGCGCCGCATGAAATGTAAATAACGGTGAACATCATACCTGCCAAGCCGAAATCCTGCAGAGCCAGCTGATGAATGAGCAAAGCAGGCGCTACGCCAAAGGAAATAATATCTCCCATGGAGTCCAGTTGCTTGCCAAGTTCTGATTCCTGGTTGTACTTTCTGGCTACCATGCCGTCAAAACGGTCAAGAAATGCGGCAATAAAAATAAACAAGACACTGTAGCTAAAGTTTCCGGACAAAGTCGCCATTAAAGAAGCGCCGCCGAAAATCATATTGCCGA
>JASKZU010000084.1 GCA_030147455.1 Planococcus sp. (in: firmicutes)
TGACATACACCTCTCCAATGGTTGATGGCTAAAGTATACGAAATTATTTATCGATTATCAATAAAAAAATAATGTTAATCAATATTATATTTTGAAAGACAAGCTGCTGTTTTTGCTTTCGGCTAGTAAACTAGACAAAAAGCTCCCTGGGTAATCAGGCAGCCTTTTTCTAAAATGAATATGAAAATAGTTAGCAATTATGCACTTGTCCCTTGTAGTTTTTGTTGCTGCGCTGCATGGATTTTTCGCATCATCCAGCGGGCGATTGGATGTGCGAAGAGCAATTCAACCCAAAATGCAATAAAGAAATTGCGCGGCCATTTTTGGAAAAATGCTTCTATCGGGGCCATGCTGATTTGCTTCATGCCAATCCACGAACCGACGATGGTCATGATAATCGACAAGAATGTCACGGTGAACAATATCGTGAATAAAATTCTGGCATTCCCGCTGTCGGTCGGTGCAATGAATTTGGCGGTGGCTTTTGATGCAAGTGGGCCAACGACAAACGGAACGAGCAGGATGATTGCCATCCAAATAAAGGGCAGGATCTTCAAGCCGTTAAGATAAACTTCTTTTGAAAATCCAAGTTCAAATCCCATGATCAGTGGCCCGATTGTATTAACAGAAAGCAATGAAATGACGGCCAAAAAGAGAAGGGATTCTTTTCCGTTTTGGGGGAAGCTAGTTGCTGCGGTATTCATGAATAAATCATCTCCGAATCATCAATTTCAGTTGAAAAGCAGTTGAACTTTGTCGAAAAATCCAAAGGAAAATTCAGGTCTTGAAACTATTGCTATCGACTGATTTTCTCAGTGTAGCAATTTAATTGCGTTGTCATAAGTGAACAGTATGTGGCAAATAAAAAAACGCTTTCTTGCCCAAGCAGGCAAAAAAGCGTTTATGCAATTATTCCATCAAATCCGGATAAACTGTTTCTGCCACAAGCTGTACTGCTTCACCGATGCGCGGCCCAGGTCGGGAAGTGATGTCTGAGTCAATAAAGTGGACGTCTTCGTTTTGGATGGCCTCTATATCCGACCAGCTATCACGTGATTCAATTTCACCGACAGCGTCTTCAACATAAGAAACCGTCGTCAGGATCACTTCAGGATCGCGCGTGATGACTTCTTCTTCTGAAATGTTCGGCCAGCCTTCCAAGTCTTCAAAAACATTTGTGACTTGTGCCTGATTTAAAATTTCCTGCTGAAACGTCGACTTTCCGGTAGTGTAAATTTCAGGAGACGGGCTGATTTCCATATAAACTTCTTTTTGCTCATCAATAGCGGCGAGGCGCTCCTGGACATCAGTGATTTGAGCTTGTATACCTTCAACAACTTCCGTTCCTTTGTCTTCCAACTTTAATACAGCAGCAATTTGTTCGATGTCGCCGTAAACTTCGTCAAAAGAAGTAGCGGACTCAATCACGAATACGGGGATGTCGGCATCTTCAAGTTGGGCAAGTGCAGGCGACGCTTCGCCAGTCGAGTAGGCGAGAACCACATCCGGATCAAGCTGAATAATTTTTTCGGCATCGAATTCAACTGAATCGCTGACACGCTCGATTTCAAGTGCTTCTTCCGGATAGTTATCATATTCAGTGGCGCCAACTAATTGATCACCAGCATCAAGTGCAAAGACGATTTCTGTATTGCTCGGAATCAACGAAACAATGGTTTCCGGCGCTTGTTCGAATTCGATATTTTCACCGCGGTCGTCAGTAACGCTATACGCCTCATCAGATGAAGTCCCGGTTCCTGTTTGGTCTGTCGTTTCGGTTGCAGGCGCTTCAGCCGTCTCTTCTGGTGTATCACCGGATTGACAGGCGCCAAGTGTTAGTGCGAGCGGGATGGCCAGTAAAGTAAAAGCTTTGATTTTCATGAGTGATTCTCCTTTTTGCGTTTAGTCGGGTAGGATTTGCTGATAAATGGGATTTCTTCGACGCCGTGCTGCTTATTGACATAGACGGCCATGACAAAAAAGACATTGGCGAGCAGGTTGGTGTAATCCATTAAATGCTCAGGGACATCGCGTTCGAGCATGACGTGGTGAAGGGCGCGGACCGATTTTTTCGCTTCGCTGCGGCACACATGCAAAATGGCCGCTGCATGTGTTCCTTGCGGCAAAACGAATTGGTCGATTTGTTCTTTCACTTCAGCCACATACCGGTCATACAGTTTGCTCAAATCCGCGAGATCTTCTTCCGTAATGGCGAGTTTTCCGCGTACAGAGCCGTTCAAGTGATAGACCATCGGCTGCAAATACCGCAAATCTTCGATGACTTCCGGAATCTCGGAAACAGCAATGGCTTCGCCGATGCGCGTCGTCAAAGAGTCGGTACGGATCTCGAAATCGACGGTAGCTGCACTTTCACGCATAAACGGGTAGCACAGGTAGCGCATGTCTTTTTTCATTGTTTCACCTCCTGGACAGACTTCTGTAAATATCAGCACGTATTTTGCAACAGCATACGAAAAAGCCATGCTCAAAAAAGAGCATGGCACCGTTACACATATCCAGCTGAGAAAAAGCTGTCCATCGAAAAAGTCGCCGTAAATCCTCTTTTTTTCCGAAGAGCATAAATACGTTCAGAAAAAGGTAGGTCTCCTGGCTTGTGCATTTGCTTACTTTAAGGCCTTCCCGGCATATCGCCAGTGGCATTCCTTATTTCATACGCACTTACAGTTGCGGAAACAGCTCCGGATTTGCACCGGATTCCCTGTTACGCTGACAAATCAGCACCTTTTTCCTGCGTGATTATTTACTTGGTTTCAGTGTAGCATTTCTTTTGAGGTTTTAGGAGTGGTGTCGAAAGGTTATTCCCCGGCGTAAGTAAGCAGGAGAGGCGTACCGTATTTCCAGCCACTTGATGGTTCCGGCTATGTTCTTGTTTTATTGAATAAAGGTGTAGATTCTAGATAAAGGGGTACAGTATATCAAAACCGCACGATGAGGAGGAACGCATATGGCCAGAAAAGGAACAGCTGGGCGCACGCCTGAAAAGCAAGTTGGCGCACGCGACTCCGGAATTGATAAACTCGTCAATAAAACAAAAGAGGCATTGGACGGCGATAACGAAGCAACAAACTACGAAGAGGAAAAAGGCAGGGACGAGCAAGAAGACGCCAAAGAGTATTCCAAACAAGTAACAGAAAGCGACAAACGAGACGTTCCAAACGAACCAAAACAATAAAAAATGGAGCTAAGGAATTTTCCTTAGCTCCATTTTTTTATTAGGATGGGTTAGTCGACCATAATCCTGCACTCTTGACGAACACACGCGGGTGCAATTTCAGGCTGGCGATGATGATATCCGCCAAGTCTTCCGGCTGCATCACTTTTTCGGCGTCGCCTGTGATCAAATTGGAACTGTGCGCAAGGTCTGTTACAACCGTGCTTGGCGTTAATGCCGTAACGCGGACGTTATGTTTGCGTACTTCCAGTGCAAGTGATTCGGTCAAGCCAAGTACTGCAAATTTTGAAGAGCTATAAGCACTCGTTGCAGGAGCGCCTTTTTGCCCGGCTGTTGATGAGATGTTGATGATGTCGCCGGATTTCTGATCGATCATGCCCGGAAGCACGGCACGTGTCACATTGTAGACACCCATCAAGTTGACGTCGACGATATGTTTCCATTCTTCTGGAGAAAGTTCCAAAAATCCGCCGAATGTACCGATGCCGGCATTGTTGATCAAAATATCAATCGCTCCAAGTTCACCTGTAAGTTTTAGGGCTGCCTGTTCGACGGCCGCCAAATCTGTCACGTCTGCAGCTGCGGTAGCTACTTTAACGCCGGCATCCTGAAGCTCGACAGATACTTTATCCAAGTTTTCCTGATTCAAGCCGATCAGCCCGACATTAACGCCTTCGTTCGCGAGGGCAAGGGCTGTTGCACGGCCAATGCCGCGTCCTGCACCAGTAATGATGGCATTTTTTCCACTGATTGATTGCATGGGTCCACACTCCTTAAAAGTTGCGGCCGGCTTCGCGCCGCTCCGCCTTTAAATACGTTTTCCATTATGGGCGATTTTTAGTGTAAATGCATGCATCGCGACTTAGTAAAAAAGCAGCCCGCAAATTGGCGGACTGCCGGGTAGAAATCATAATGGAATTATGATTTGACGCCTGAGCTTTTCAGGAAGCTCAGCAATTCGTTGTTAAAGCGTTCAGGCTCATCCGCATTGATGCCGTGACCGCTGTCTTTAAACGGGACAAGAACGGAGTTTTGGATTTCTTTATCCAAAATTTCCGCCAGTTCGTATTGGCAGATCTCATCTTTTTTCCCGTGGAAGATAGCTGTAGGGACTGTGATGGATCCCAGTTCGCCGCGCAAGTCTTCGTCGCGAAGTGCAACAGCAGAGTTGATCGTTGAGTGGGCGCCGGCTTCAAGGCCGAGTGCTTGGAACCAAGCTAAAAATTGCGGCGACTTCTTCTGCTCGAAAAACTGATCCGAGAAGTCAGCCAGGAAAGCCGGACGGTCTTTTTTGATTTCAGCGATAATGTCATCTACATCTGAAGGCTTCATGCCGACAGAAAAATCATCACGCTGTGTAAATAGCGGTGCAGCCGCACCCATCAGCAATAGCTTATCCACTTTTTCCTGTCCGAATTTAGTCAGGTAACGGATGGCGATCGGGCCGCCCATCGAAAAGCCGGCGAGGACGAATTGGTCCAGCCCGAGCTGTGTAACAATTTCATTAATATCTTTTGCAGCTGTATCGTAGTCGTAGCCAGACCACGGTTTGTCGGATTTTCCGTAGCCGCGCAAGTCAACTCCGATATAACGGAAGCCGTTTTCTGCAAGCAAGCTTGTTTGGTACTCAAACGATTTGTTGTTCAACGGCCAGCCGTGAATAAAAATAACGGGCTGTCCAGATCCAATGTCTTCTACATGAATTTTTACATCTTTTTCGACTTCAATAAAATGTCCCATTTCTAAATTCCTCCTCGAGTTTTAAACTCTTTGCTTTTTATGTATTTCCACATCGTTCCTTTTCATAAACGTACTTATATAAAAAATCTTCAAATTGAGATAATTAAAAAACCATTTTTGTGATAAGGAAGAAGCAGGAAGTAAAAAAAGTCGTGACATTAGGCTTATAAAAACGAAACTAGGGTATGTAATATAAGGTAATGCTGCTTTAGATCAAGCATAACTATTTATTTTCGAGGTGAAGAACATGACCAGTAGGGAAGTAGAAACGCAAGACGAAGAACATCAGCTTAGGCAGCTGATCGAGCAAAGAGATTACATTCCCTACGTTCCTGGCATTCTTTGGGCAGTAGACAAAGAAATGCGCTATTTGGATATTGAAGGACATAAATTAAAAGAATGGAATTTAACAAAAAAAGATGTGATCGGACAAAAAGTTCAAGAGTTTCATAACGAACCCATAGACGGCATCAATACAAGACATCATCGATTGGCATTTGAACAGGGCAATGTCAGCTATCAAGCAGATTTCGGCGGTGTGAAATACGAGTGCAAGCTGCATT
>JASKZU010000087.1 GCA_030147455.1 Planococcus sp. (in: firmicutes)
TGATTTTTCAGATGTGTATAAGCAATGGCAGAGCAAATAGAGTCTGTATCTGGATTTTTGTGGCCTAACACGAAAACTTTTGACATAAATAAGTGCCTCCTGGCTATTGAGTAGTTTCTGTGATTATTCTATCACAAGTTGCGGCTTGTGAAAAAACCTGCGACAGAAAACCTATTGAAACTAACCCGACCAATACCAAAATAACTAATAGTAATTAGAATTATCAGTTATTTTGTAGTTATTTATGTACAATTGCACATATGAATGGTATTATATTACTAACTAATTTTATTACGTTGGAAGGAAGCGATATCAGTGACCATATTATTGGAAAAGAAATACATTCCGCTGTCTCATTATTTTCAGGCTGCTACGAATGCCACCATTCGTTTGAATTTTTCGGAGATCGAGCAGATTATGGGGCAGAATTTACCTAATGCTGCTTATTTAAACAAAAGCTGGTGGAAAAAATCCAAACCGCCAGCTAAACATTTCCATGCCTGGACCGATTCCGGCTATCGGGTAACCGAAGTTGAACCTGACCGCTATGTTGTTTTTGAAAAAGCTGATGCCAATGGCAAAGCAAATGCAAGAGATATGGAAGAACAAGACATTTTGTTGATCCGGACTGCCGAACACGGTGATGCGCGATCGCTCGCAATGCTTCAAAAAGCTGTCGAAGCCGAATCAAGCTTTATGCTGTACGGCAAAGACGAGCGCTCTCTTTCTACACAGCGCATGCGAAAGCAAATCATCGAGTGGAAACAAAACGGGCATTCGGCCATGATCATCGCTATTTTAAATGGCCAGCATGTCGGCTACCTAATGGTCATCGGCAACGAAGCTACACGGGCCGCACACCGCGCAGAACTATCGCTCGGCCTATTGAAGGAAGCACAAGGAAAAGGAATCGCCAAGGCGTTGCTTGAAAAAGCTGAAGATTGGGCGGCACAAAAAAACATCACCCGCCTTGAATTAACGGTGGCTGAAGCTAACGAAGGCGCACGCAAGCTTTATGCCGAAAGCGGATTTGAAGAAGAAGGCAGACGCCAGCGTTCTTTAATTATTGATGGAAAAGAGCATGACGAAGTTTACTTGGCCAAGTTTCTTGATTAACCAAAAACCGCCTGTGGTCCTTAAAGGACCCACAGGCGGTTTTTTTATTTGTACAACTCCTACTCGAGTATGCCGTTTAACAGCTGCATCCATATATAAAGCCCGGACAAAGCAATAAATAAAACAGGGATGGTCAAGATGATCCCAACTTTAAAATAATAGCCCCAGCTGATTTCCACGCCCTTGGTCTTCAATACATGAAGCCATAACAATGTGGCAAGCGAACCGATCGGCGTTATCTTCGGGCCAAGATCAGATCCGATAACGTTGGCATAAATCAAAGCATCGCGCGTAGCCCCGTCGGCATCCGCTTCAGCAATCGCCAACGCATTAATCATAACTGTCGGCATATTGTTCATGACTGAAGACAGCACCGCTGCAATAAAGCCCATGCCGATGGTTGCGGCGTATAAACCGTGCGAAGCTGTCCATTCAATCACCTGCGCTAACGCCGACGTCAGGCCAACATTGCGCAGGCCATAAACAACGACATACATGCCGAGCGAGAAAAATACAATGGCCCACGGCGCACCTTTCAGAACCGTCATCGTTTCTACATGCTTGCTGCTGCGTGCAATCGCCAGGAATAGCACCGCGATCAAGCCTGCGATCACCGACACCGGAATGCCGAGCGATTCGCTCATAAAATAACCAACGAGCAAAATCGCGAGCACTGCCCATGACAACCGGAACATGCGGATGTCCTTAATGGCCGAGGCCGGTTGCTTTAAACTCCCCGGATCAAAACGGCCCGGCAAATCTTTTCTAAAGTATAAATACAAAACAAGCATACTCGCCGCAATGCTGAACAAATTCGGCACAAACATATGCAATGCGTATTCAGTAAAACCGATATTAAAGAAATCTGCCGAGACGATATTAACCAAGTTGCTGATGACGAATGGCAGCGATGCCGTATCCGCGATGAAGCCAGACGCCATAATAAACGGCAAAATCATCGTTTCCTTGAACCTTAAAGCACGCACCATCGCCAGCACAATCGGCGTTAAAATAAGCGCAGCTCCGTCATTGGCGAATAACGCTGCAACGATTGCACCGAGCAATGTCACAAGGAAAAACATCCGCAGCCCACTGCCTTTGGCAAAACGCGCCATATGAAGAGCAGCCCATTCAAAAAAGCCGATTTCATCTAAAATCAGTGAAATAATAATCAGTGCAACAAACGTCAACGTGGCATTCCATACAATTCCCGTGACATCACGGACATCGCCCAAGTCGACCACTCCAAACAACAGCGCCACAAGCGCACCGGCAATCGCCGACCAACCGATCGACAACCCGCGCGGCTGCCAGATGACAAAAAGAAGTGTCAATAAAAATATACCGCTCGCTAACCAAACATCCATTCCATTCCCAGCTCCTCAATCTAACGGCTATTCAGCTCTTCCCATCCCTTTTCTCTTCTCGCAAGTTCAGGATTCTCCAGAGCACCAGACTCATTATATAAGCATTCACTTATATAAACAAGGGCATTAAAAATTCAGCGGGCGCCTTTTTCCAAATAAAAAAGCCGCCCCGGCAAAGGGACGGCTTTTTCGTTAGGAATTATTTATTTTCAAGCAATCTCAAGGCTTCGCGGTTGAACGCTGGGATATCGTCCGGTTGGCGGCTTGTGACCAGTTGATCCTGGCATACTGCCACTTCTTCATCCACTACAGTTGCGCCGGCATATTCCATGTCGACTTGGATGGATTTAAAGCCTGTTGCTTTGCGGCCTTCCAATGCTTTTGCGGTGATCAGCAATTGCGGCCCGTGACAGATAGCGAAAACTGGTTTTTTTGAATCCATAAATGCTTTTGTGAATTCTACAAAACGATCATCTGCGCGCAATTGGTCCGGTGAAAATCCACCCGGCAGCAATAGTGCATCAAAATCCTCTACTTTCACATCGTCAATGCTTTTATCGATCGTGACGACTGCTTCGCCTTGTTTGCCGGTAACTTCTTTGCCTGCTTCTTTTTCAATATTGATGAGTTCATGGCCTGCATCTTTAAATGCTTTTGCCGGTTCTGTGTATTCCACATCTTCGAACATATCTGTAATTAGGTTAGCGATTTTTGCCACTTTCCTTCACTCCTTCTGTTTAAGTACTCTCTCTCAGTATTCCACGAGTCCATAAACTTAAACATTCGAATCAAGGACGGAATTTAGAGACAAACGGATTGTCTGTCTCCCAAAACCGATATGGAAAATGAACCGCTTCCTGTGAATTGCCGATGCCGACACGCGGGCCGGTTGATACATGGCGGACTTCCGGTCCATCCGCAATGAAAAGCGGGCGGTCCGAGAAATGGTGGCCGTAATAGCTCATGGTAATATCCATCGCTTTCGTCAATTTCCCAGGACCGTTCGTCCATTGCTTTGTCGCCATATTCGGCCCTCTGCGTTCTGCCATCAAACTGATTCCTTCGATAGGTTCGATTGCACGAATCAAGATTGCGCGCGGTGTTTCCTGCGGTCCGCTGACCACATTCAACAGTGTATGGGTATGCATTTGGTACGTATACACAAGACCCGGCTTGCCGAACATGATTTCTGTTCGTTTGGTGCGGCGATTTCCGAAGCTGTGTGCAGCACGGTCCTCCGCTCCCATATATGCCTCAGTTTCAACGATGCGCCCTGCCACTAAGCCTTCCGGCAACTCGTGCACCAAGATCTTGCCAATTAAATCGCGCGACAGCTCCAGCGTCGGCGCTTCAAAAAAACGTGCGTCCAGCGGTTCAAACATAGTTATCCCTCCTATCCGGCATTATACCGAATGAGGGGCCGTCACCGCATCAATCAGCGGATCTATATCCTCGATGCGCCCTTCATGGAAAGCCTGAACGATGGCACTGCCGACGATAAAGCCATCCACGTCTTCACGCAGCATTTCAACATGGCTCGTCTTCGAGATGCCAAAGCCGGCATATACCGGCACAGGGCTTTTGCCGCGGACTTTGCGTGTGAAATCCCGTACATCTTCCGCCAATTCGTCGCGCGAGCCGGTGATCCCCGTCACCGTTACCGCATACACAAAGCCTTCTGCTTGTTCCAGGATTTGTTCTAGCCGGCTGTCGATTGTTGTGAGCGTAACGAGCTGGACAAGAACAAGATCTTGTTCTTTGGCAAATGGTTCGATCAACTGGCGGTGCTCAAACGGCAAATCCGGAATGATCATACCAGATGCACCGGCTTTTTTGGCTTCCTGCGCAAAACGCTCGGCCCCAAAACGAATGACCGGATTTAAATACGTCATGATAACGAGCGGCACTTTCACTTCAAATTCAAAACGCTGCATCGTCTGAAGTACTTTTTCGAGCGTGACACCTTGTTCGAGCGCACGGTTGCCCGCCGCCTCAATTGTCGGGCCGTCTGCAACTGGATCCGAAAACGGAATCCCAACTTCAATAGCCGTGACGCCGCGTTCCTGCAAGTGGCGGATTTGTTCGCCAAGCTTTTCCAGCCCGCCGTCGCCCGCCATAAGGTAAGCCACGAACGCTTTATGGCCTGCTTGTTTCAATTGTTCCAGTCGTTTCATGCCAGCCCCTCCAATTTCTCTGCATATGTCGCCATGTCTTTATCGCCTCGCCCAGAAACGCAGATGACGAGCAACTCGTCAGGGCCCATGGCAGCAGCTTGTTTTTTCGCTTCCGCTATCGCATGCGCGGATTCAAGCGCCGGAATGATTCCTTCCAACCGGGACATTTCAATAACAGAAGCAAGTGCTTCATCGTCTGTAATAGCCATATAGTGGACGCGTCCAGTGTCTGCCAAATGCGCATGCTCCGGGCCTATGCCCGGATAATCAAGTCCCGCTGAAATCGAATGCGCTTCTTGCACCTGGCCTGCCTCGTCCTGCAGTAATTTCATCATTGCCCCGTGGAGCACACCTTCTGAACCTTTCGTCAAAGTAGCCGCATGGCGGTCTGTATCGACGCCGTCGCCCGCAGCTTCAGCTCCGATCAAGCGCACGGATGGGTCTTTGACAAACGGATGAAACATGCCGAT
>JASKZU010000090.1 GCA_030147455.1 Planococcus sp. (in: firmicutes)
CCCGCGGGGGTTCGAATCCCTCTTCCTCCTCCATATTTTCAAATGTGTGGACAATCTTTTTAAAGCAATTATTATTATCGCGGGGTGGAGCAGTTCGGTAGCTCGTTGGGCTCATAACCCAAAGGTCGCAGGTTCAAATCCTGCCCCCGCAACCAAATGGTCCCGTGGTGTAGCGGTTAACATGCCTGCCTGTCACGCAGGAGATCGCCGGTTCGATCCCGGTCGGGACCGTCTTTTTTACAAGTGAGCACAGCGAATCCGCTGTGCTCTTTTTCTATGCAAAACGATATATTTTGATTTGAACTCCTATCTCCGCTAAACTATGTAAAGACTTAAACGAGGTGAAAAACATGAGCTTGACTATTATTGCCCAGTCGCCGGCAGAAACTGAGGAATTGGCTATTCGCTTGGCTGGGCTTTTGCAGCCGCAGGACATTTTAACGCTCGAAGGCGATCTTGGAGCCGGAAAGACAGCTTTTACTAAAGGTTTGGCAAAAGGACTTGGCATTCGCCGTACTGTAAACAGCCCTACTTTTACAATATTAAAACAATATGAAGGAACGCTTAATTTAAATCATTTGGATGTCTATCGTCTCGAAGACAGCGATGAAGATATTGGCTTTGACGAGTTATTTGAAGAACAGGCTGTGTCTGTCATTGAATGGGCTCAGTTTATTGCGGATTACTTGCCGGCTGAACGGTTGGAAATCACCATCCACCGCTTGTCTGAAGAAGGGCGCGAAATCGTGTTTCAGCCGCTTGGGGCGCGCTACGATAAACTATGCAGGGAGCTAATGTCATGATTCTAGGAATTGATACGTCGAATTCTCCGCTGTCCGTCGCTTTAGTGAAGGACGGGGCAGTCCTTATCGAGGAAACACAAAATTTAAAGATCAACCATTCGCTTACTGCGATGCCTGCTGTAGAAAGATTGCTGGAAAAAGCAAAAGCAACTCCAGCCGATTTAACGAAAATCGTAGCTGCTGAAGGGCCGGGTTCTTATACGGGAGTTCGCATTGGGCTCACCATTGCTAAAACCCTCGCCTGGTCATTAAACATTCCGTTCTATACTGTTTCTAGTTTGAAAGTGTTGGCTGCGAATGGACTTGGATTTAACGGCGTCATTTGTCCTGTAATGGATGCGAGGCGCGGTACGGCTTTTACCGCTCTTTATGAAGGCTCGACGCTGGAAGAAATCCTTCCCGATCAGCACAGTGACTTTAAGGTGTTTTTAGAGCAAGTTCGTCTGCGTGAACAGCCCGTATGGTTTGCTGGAGCAGATATTGAAGTTCACCGGGAATTGATCGAAGAAGTCATGGGCGAGTTTGCCCAATTTGCCCCAGTGCAAAACCGGCTTCCGCGAGCGTCTAATTTGATTGCGTTGGCAGAGCAGGAACAAGAACAAGACGTGCATCATTCAGTTCCTGAGTATCGCCGGATTACAGAAGCTGAAGCCAATTTAATTAAAGCAGATAAAGAGAACGCCAATGAGTGAACAAGTGGCTTTTCGTAAAATGACGCTGCGTGATGTAAAAGATGTATATGAAATTGAAAAACAATCTTTTACACTGCCATGGACAAAAGAAGCTTTTGAACAGGAAATGCTTAAAAATGAATTTGCTTATTATGTTTTGGCAGAAACCGATGAAGGAATTGTCGGCTTTTGCGGCATGTGGCTGGTGATGGATGAAGCACATATTACCAACATTGCGATACTGCCATCTCAACGGGGAAAAAAACTGGGTGAAGCGTTAATGAGCGCAGCCATGGATACTGCAAAAGAAAGAGGAGCAAAATTGATGACACTTGAAGCACGCGTCAGCAATTTGGTAGCACTAAATCTATACCGGAAGTTAGGATTTCAAAATGGTGGCATACGAAAAGGCTATTACACAGACAACCAGGAAGATGCCATAGTCATGTGGGTGAATTTTGATGAGTAAAGACATCTTTGTATTAGGAATCGAAACGAGCTGTGATGAAACAGCGGCATCGGTAGTGAAAAACGGAACTGAGATAGTTTCTAACGTCGTAGCGTCGCAAATCGACAGCCATAAGCGCTTTGGTGGGGTAGTGCCGGAGATTGCATCGCGGCACCACGTTGAACAAATCACGATCGTGATTGAGGAAGCCTTGCAACAGGCGGGTCTGGCGCCAGGAGAACTTTCGGCGGTGGCTGTCACAGAAGGACCGGGGCTTGTAGGCGCACTGCTTGTGGGGGTGAATGCAGCGAAAGCTTTTGCATTTGCGCATAGTTTGCCGCTGGTCGGCGTGCATCATATTGCAGGCCATATTTATGCAAACCGGCTCAAACAGGAAATGGAGTTTCCGCTTTTAGCATTAGTGATCTCGGGCGGCCATACCGAACTGATTTTGATGAAAGAGCATGGCGACTTTACAGTTATAGGCGAAACACGCGACGATGCCGCAGGGGAAGCATATGACAAGGTAGCAAGAACACTGAACTTGCCGTATCCGGGAGGGCCTCATATCGACCGCCTGGCGCACGAAGAATCAGAGGCAGTAGCGTTCCCGCGTATCTGGCTGGAAGAAGGGTCTTATGATTTCAGCTTTAGCGGCTTGAAGTCATCAGTGCTCAACTACATGCACAACCTGAAGCAACGCGGTGAAGAACCTATTCCTGCAGCAGTGGCAGCTGGTTTTCAAAATAGCGTAGTAGAAGTCGTGACTGGCAAAACGCTGCGTGCGGCAAAAGAATTCAGCGTCAAGCAAGTTATTGCAGCAGGCGGGGTTGCAGCAAACAAAGGGTTGCGCACATCATTGACTGAAGCATTCACGAAAGAAGAAATCCCATTCTACATTCCGCCGCTTGCGCTTTGTACAGACAATGCAGCTATGATCGCGGCAGCTGGAACGGTTATGTACGAAAAAGGATTAACCGGCAATATGGCGATGAACGGCCGGCCTGGCATGCAATTAACTTCGTGGAATCAATAAAACCTTTAATGCAATTCAAATAGAATTGCGCTAAAGGTTCTTTTTTTATGCAAAAATCCATTTTATACAAGGACATAGAAGTTTATTTTCTGTCAATAGAGAACATTTGTACTTATGCACAATTTGTGAATAAACTGTTCATAACTCCTCAATAAACGGTGGATTTCCTATATATTGTATGGTATAGAGTGGAAAACTATGTGGATAAAATAAATACATCCTGTTAGTAATGTGTATAACTTTATTTAGAGTTGATTTTATCGCATTTCGATTGTGTACAAATCTGTGGAAATATATTTTTTATGAATAGGTATTGACCTATATGTAGAAAGAGAAAACCGCATACTTTGTATGCGGTCAGGAATTGATTTCTTCTAATTGTTCTTGAAGATCCAGCCAGTCGGCCATGGCTTGTTCGTGTGAATTCTTAAGTTCTTCAAGACGTGCTTGCAGAGGCATGACGCGCTCGTGGTCCTGAAAAATCTCCGGTTCGCATAGCTGCTCTTCGATGGCAGCAATTTCTCCGTCTAACGTCTCCATCAATTGTTCAATATCTGTATTTTTTCTCAACAATTGCCGTTCGAGCTTTTTCGTTTCTTTATTGATTTGGGAAGTAGAAGCAGAGGTGGCTGTTTCCGGTAGGGCGGCTTTTGCTTCTTGTGCATCCAAGGCTGCCAGTTCTTCCGTTTCCAGCTTTTTTTCCACATAATAATCATAGTCGCCCAAATATTCGGTTGTCCCGTCTTTTGACAGTTCCACAACTTTAGTGGCAATCCGGTTCATAAAGTAGCGGTCATGGGAAACGAAAAGCAATGTGCCTGGATAATCGATGAGTGCATTTTCCAGCACTTCTTTGCTGTCGAGATCCAAGTGGTTGGTCGGCTCATCGAGTAACAGGACGTTCGCTTTTTGCATCATCAGCTTGGCTAGTGCGACGCGGGCTTTTTCACCGCCGGATAAAGCAGACACTGATTTTAACACATCGTCCCCTGTAAAGAGAAAGCGCCCAAGAATGCCTCGGATGTCTTTTTCATTTACTTGCGGGTAGTCGTCCCATAATTCGTTAAGCACCGTTTTATTGCCTTTTAAGTTTGCCTGCTCCTGGTCATAATAACCGAACTGGATACCGGTACCATAGTGGATATCCCCGGCAAGCGCCGGCAGTTCTTTCATAATCGTCTTCAGCAACGTGGATTTACCGACGCCGTTTGGCCCGACAAGCGCCAGGCTTTCCTTGCGGTACAGCTTTAAAGCCGCATTGCGGGACACCGGCTGGCTATTATAGCCGACAGATAGCTCGCGTATATTCAAGACATCATTTCCGCTTTGCTTTTGGATGTCAAAGCCGAAACGCGCGGATTTTTCATCGCCTTCCGGGGCATCCATCCAATCCGTTTTCTCGAGGACACGCCTTCTGCTCTGTGCCATTTTAGTGGTGGAAGCACGCACTAAATTGCGGGCAACATAGTCTTCCAGCTTGGCTTTTTCACCTTGTTCTTTTTCAAATTGCTTACGGTCGAGTTCGTATTGTTTGGCTTTTTCGCTTAAATAGCGGCTGTAGTTGCCGGTATATTTGCGGACCTTTTTACGGGATACCTCGTAGACGAGCGTGACGACCTGATCCAGGAAATAGCGGTCGTGCGACACGATCAA
>JASKZU010000103.1 GCA_030147455.1 Planococcus sp. (in: firmicutes)
ACAAGTGATTGATGGCTTGTTTTAAATTCGGCATCATAGCGGATTTTTTCTTCCAGCTGCTGCTGGAGGAGCTGGCGCTTTTCACTTTGGCGGTGCCAGGAAGCAAGAAGTTGCTGCACGCTCTTGCGCGGATCTTCTGCCAAATCGTCCATCCACGGTTCATGAACAGCCGCGTGTTTCAGTTTTTCTTTAATGGCTGCTGTTGTTTCCATAGGCGCATACCTCCTTCACAAAAAAATAACGGACCCTTGTTAAAGGGCCCGTTTGATTAAGCTAATTCGTCTTCTTCAGCAATCATTTCGTCGCGGTAATCGAACGTAATCCGGCCCAGGTGCTGATTGCGGATATCCCGGACGATGATCTCAGCGGTCATTTCATAATCAACTTCGCCATCAGGGCCCATTTGGTAACGTTTTTTCCCGATGTGATCGAATGTCTTTACCAAATCCTCATCGACATGATCGATGCCGTATCGATCCATCAAACGGTTCGGATAGCGCTTTTCCAAGAATTTAAGTGCATAGATTGCAAGTTCCTGCATTTGAATGACCGAATCTTTAATCGCTCCTGTAACCGCCAGCTTTTGGCCGATTTCCTGATCTTCGAACTTGGGCCAAAGAATCCCTGGTGTATCGAGCAATTCGATTTCCTTGCCGACTTTGATCCATTGCTGCGCTTTTGTAACCCCTGGCATATTGCCTGTTTTCGCCAGGCTTTTTTTTGCCAGGCGATTGATGAGCGTAGATTTCCCGACGTTCGGAATGCCGACGATCATGGCACGAATGGCTCGGGGCTTGATGCCTTTGGCCGTCATGCGGTCCCATTTTTCTTTTAAAATCTCTTTCGATACTTTCGTCACCAATTGGAGGCCTTTTCCTTCAAGCGAATTGATGGCAACAGCCCGTGTTCCGCTCGCTTCGAAATGCTCGATCCATTTTCTTGTTTCGGCTTCATCCGCCATGTCCATTTTGTTCAGGATGATGAGGCGGGGCTTTTGCTGAATTACCTGGTCGATCATCGGATTTCGGGAAGACAGCGGCAAACGCGCATCGACCAACTCAAAAATGATATCCACCAGCTTTAGTTTTTCTGTTACTTCCCGGCGGGCTTTCGCCATATGCCCGGGAAACCATTGAATCGTCATGCCACCACTCCTTAATTTACAATGCCGGCTTCATCTACCGGCCAAAAAACAAAGTTTGTATTTCCAATTACTTCTTCAGTAGATACCAATCCGATGTGGCGGCTGTCTTTACTGGCCCGGCGATTATCCCCCATGACAAACACATAACCTTCAGGAATGACAGATTCGTTGGCAATGTCTTCAAGAGTGAAATCTTCGGTCAGTGTTCCGCTAATGCCTTGCTTGTACTCATCTAGATACGGTTCATCTATCGGGTCATTATTAATATACAGCTGATCTTCTTCATAGGCTACATGGTCGCCCGGCAATCCGATGACCCGCTTGATATAGTCTTTTTGTTCGGGTGCATGAAAAACGATAATATCAAATCGATCCGGCTCGCCTACAGTATAGCCAATTTTATTGACGATCATCCGGTCGCCGTGCTCAAGAGTCGGCATCATCGATTCCCCGTCAACGACAATCGGGGTAAACAGGAATACCCGAATAATGGCTGCAAGGCCAAACGCGATCAACAAAGCTTTGGACCATTCCCACATTTCGTTCTTCTTTTTTCCTTCAGCTTCCATGCGTGTTCCTCCCCGCGCTTAATGCTTTAATTGTACAGTGATTACAGGGGTTTAGCAAAGAAAATAGCAGGCAACTGCGGCTTTCCAGCCATAGCCTGACTACCCTGATCTACACAGGTCAAACAAAAAAAAGACCCGGACAAAAGCCCGGATCTCTTTGATGCAAAAGAAGAGGACATGCTGCCCTCTTCCTGGATTGCGTTATTAGCGGATTTCTTTGATGCGAGCTGCTTTACCGCGTAGGTTGCGCAAGTAGTACAATTTAGCACGACGTACTTTACCACGGCGAGTAACTTCAAGCTGAGCGATTTTCGGTGTGTGTACAGGGAATGTACGTTCAACACCAACACCGTAAGAGATTTTGCGGACAGTGAATGTTTCACTGATTCCGCCTCCGCGACGGCTGATTACGACTCCTTCGTATACCTGGACACGTTCGCGTGTTCCCTCGACAACTTTCACGTGGACACGGACAGTATCGCCGGGACGGAAGGCTGGAAGATCCGCGCGAAGCTGTTCTTTAGTGATTTCAGCAATAATGTTTTGCATGATTTTTTCTCTCCTTCTACAGATGCTCTTACAGTCGATAACGTTGCAGCGGAACACCGTGATTCGTGTACTTCACATAAAAGTACATTCTCCATGTTATCACTTATCACTCATCGCTGCAAGAGCTGTCTTGATTTATTTTTCGTTCTGCAAACGCGCCAGCAGCTTTTTCTGCTGGTCGCTGAGCACTGCCGTTTCCAAGAGGTCCGGACGGCGTTCGAGCGTGCGCTTTAAGCCTTGCTCGTCGCGCCATTCGTCGATTTTGGCATGGTTTCCGGACGTTAATACGTCCGGCACCGTCATGCCCCTGAAGTTTGCTGGACGCGTATAATGCGGATGCTCCAGCAGCCCTGTTGAAAATGAATCCCTTACCGATGAATCGCTGTTGCCGAGCACACCCGGCAGCAAGCGCACAACACTATCGATGACCGTCATCGCTGCCAGCTCGCCGCCGGTCAGGACAAAATCACCGATGGAAATTTCATCGGTTACCAAATGCTCGCGAATTCGTTCGTCATAGCCTTCGTAATGGCCGCAGATAAACACCAGTTCTTCTTCACCGGCAAGTTCTTCCGCTTTTTGTTGTGTAAAGCGTTCGCCTTGTGGACACATCAAAATAACCCGCGGCTTTTTGCCGGATGCTGTAATGGATTCCACAGCATTGAAAACCGGTTCGGGCTTCAGGACCATCCCGGCACCTCCGCCGAACGGATAATCGTCTACTTGCCGTTTGTTGTCGGCAAATTCACGAATATCAACGACCCCTAATTGAACAGCGCCTTTTTCCTGTGCCTTTTTCAGGATCGAATGTTGGAAGACTCCGTCGAACATCGGCGGAAACAGCGATAATACTTGAATGTTCATCATGACAGCAAGCCATCCAGCACTTCAATCGTAATTTTCTTTTCTTCGATATCAATCACTTTCACCACGTCTTCGATATAGGGGATGTAATGCTTTTTGCCTTTTGGCGGCGTTACTTCCCATACGTCGTTGGCGCCTGTCTCTAAAATTTCAGTGACAGTGCCGATTTCGCTTCCCTCTTCAGAAAAAACGCGGCACCCGAGAATTTCATGGTGATAAAAGGCGCCTTCTTCTAGGTCGCCAAGATCGTGTTCCGGCACTCTCAAGTAACTTTCCTTGAAAGGCTCCACATCATTGATCGTCGGATAGCCTTCAAAAGTCAGCAAGTCAAAGTTCTTATGCACACGGTGGCTGGCGATTTTCACCATCAGCGGTTTTTTTGCTTCTGGTGTGAACAGGCCAAGTTTGTTGCCAACCGCGAAACGTTCCTCGGGGAAATCTGTGCGCGAAAGCACCCGCACTTCGCCCCGGATTCCATGAGTGTTGACTATTTTTCCTACGTTATACCATTCCACGCACAAACATCCTTTCTTTTTCTGATAAAAAAAGGAAGGAACCGGGGCTCCTTCCTTTTTCAATCTACAATATCGAGATACGTTTTTTTCTTATGATAATTCCCTGCTGCTGAGTAGACGACGGAACGTACAGCTTTCGCTACGCGTCCTTGCTTGCCGATTACTTTCCCTGTATCGCTCTGATGCACGGACAGCTTGTAGACAACACGGTTAGTATTTTCGTCTTTTTCAACACGAACTTCTTCCGGATAATCAACTAGCGGCTTGACGATCGTTTTAATCAGCTGCTCCATAAGAACGCTCCCTTACTTGTTTAGTTTGTCGTTATGGAATTTCTCCATAATGCCGTTTTGAGAGAACAAGTTGCGTACTGTATCAGATGGTTTTGCGCCATCGTGAAGCCATTTCAACGCCAATTCTTCGTTGATTTTAACTTCAGCTGGAACTGTCAGCGGGTTGTAAGTACCTACTGTTTGGATCTGACGGCCGTCACGTGGAGCACGTGAGTCAGCGACTACGATACGGTAGAAAGGAGATTTTTTAGCTCCCATACGTTTTAAGCGAATTTTTACTGCCATTTTATAAAGCACCTCCGAATAGTTTCACACAAGATATTATATTAGCAAGCTTTAAAAGGTTTGTAAAGTATTTTTTCTTAACACTACTAAATTTACTTGAAAAGCGAGTCCAGGCCTGGCATTGACATCTTTTTCTTGCCCTTTTTGCCTGCCATTCCGGACATTTGTTTCATCATTTTCTTCATTTCTTCAAATTGTTTCAAGAGCCGGTTGACGTCTTGAATCGATGTGCCTGAACCTCGTGCAATCCGCTTTTTGCGGTTGGCATTAATGATGTCCGGCGTCGTTTTTTCCTGGATTGTCATCGAACGGATAATCGCTTCGACGCGGCCCATTTGGCTTTCGTCCACTTTGGCGTTTTCGAGGCCTTTGATTTTATTGGCGCCTGGGAGCATCTTCAGGATTTCATCTAATGGCCCCATCTGTTTGACTTGTGCCATCTGGTCTAAAAAGTCATCGAATGTAAACGAAGCTGTGCGGAATTTTTCTTCCAGCTCTTTGGCTTTTGCCTCGTCAACATTCGTCTGCGCTTTTTCAATCAGCGACAGCATGTCGCCCATGCCGAGAATGCGGGATGCCATGCGTTCTGGGTGGAACGGCTCAAGCGCGTCCATTTTCTCGCCAGTCCCGATATACTTGACCGGCTTTTCGGTAACGGTCCGGATTGATAAAGCAGCACCGCCCCGAGTATCGCCGTCAAGCTTTGTCAATACGACGCCCGTGATGCCGACTGCCGAATCAAAGCTTTGTGCGACGTTGACTGCATCTTGTCCGGTCATGGCATCGACTACCAGGAAAATCTCATCCGGCTCTTTGATGGCGCGGATATCTTTTAGTTCCTGCATAAGCTGTTCATCTACATGAAGACGGCCGGCTGTATCGATAATGACCGTGTCCAAATGCTCGGCTTTAGCATACTCGATCGCTTCGCGTGCGATTTCGACTGGCGAAACATCCGTTCCTTTTGAAAATACCGGCAGCGACAATTGCTTGCCGATGGTTTCAAGCTGGTTGATTGCAGCAGGACGGTAGATATCCGCTGCCACAAGCAATGGTTTCCGGTTGTTCTTTTTACGCAAGACGCCTGCAAGCTTGCCGGTTGTAGTGGTTTTACCCGCCCCTTGCAAGCCGACCATCATAATGACTGTCGGCTGCCGCGTTGAGAATTCGATTTTGCTTTGTTCGCCGCCCATTAGTTCAGTCAGTTCATCTTTGACGATTTTGACGACTTGCTGGCCAGGCGTCAGGCTTTCCATAACTTCAAGTCCAACCGCCCGTTCGCTGACTTTCTTAATGAATGTCTTGACGACTTTTAAGTTGACGTCCGCTTCGATCAAGGCGAATCGGACTTCGCGCATCATCTCTTTAACGTCTGCTTCGGACAATTTCCCTTTGCCTTTGATCTTGGTCATCGTTCCTTGCAGGCGTTCAGCTAATCCTTCAAATGCCACTATTACCGCCTCCTAGTCCCATTCTTTCAATTCATCCAAAAACTTCTGGACATTGCTGTCTGTGAATGGCTGTTTTTCAAACGTTGAAACGAGTTGCTGACGGCGCTGAAATTTCTCGAACAGCTGCAGCTTTTCCTCATATTCTTCAAGCATCGCTTCTGTCCGGCGGATATTGTCGTAAACCGCCTGGCGCGTAATTTCATATTCTTCGGCAATTTCCCCAAGCGAATGGTCATCGAGGTAATACAAACTCATATAGCTGCGCTGTTTGGGCGTCAGCAGCTCCTGATAGAAATCAAAGAGATAATTCATTCTCGTCGTTTTTTCCAACCCCATCAATGACGCTCACCCCATTCATTCTCACATCTACCATACTGAATCCCGCTGATGCCGTCAAGTAATTTTACTTGTCTGTTTCGTTTTCTTGCTTTTCTTCGCGGTCCAATCCTTCTGCGAACAAACCGTAAACGTATTTTTGCGGATCGAACGGCTGCAAGTCATCCAACTTTTCGCCAAGCCCGACAAATTTTACCGGAATGTTGAGTTTGTTGCGTATGGCAAGGACGATGCCGCCTTTTGCAGTTCCGTCGAGTTTAGTGAGCACAATTCCGGTGACTTCTGTTACTTCCTTGAATGTCTGTGCTTGAATCATGGCATTTTGCCCGGTCGTTGCATCGAGCGCCAATAGCACTTCGTGTGGAGCTCCCGGGATTTCGCGCGCGATGACCCGGTGGACTTTTTGAAGTTCATTCATCAAATTGACTTTGTTCTGCAAACGTCCTGCCGTATCGCAAATAAGCACGTCCACGCCGCGCGATTTAGCCGCACGAACCGCATCGTACATGACCGCAGCAGGGTCAGATCCTTCACTTTGCTTGATCGTTTCAATTCCGACACGTTGTCCCCATACATCCAACTGGTCAATGGCTCCTGCGCGGAACGTATCGCCTGCTGCAAGCATTACCGTTTTTCCTTGGTCTTTCAGTCGCTGGGCCAGTTTGCCGATAGTCGTCGTTTTGCCGACGCCATTGACGCCGACCATTAAAATCACTGTCGGCCCTTCTTCGGCAAACGTCAATTCGCTCAACTGGTCTTCGCCCGCTTCGTAGATTTCCACGAGTTTTTCAGAAATGACCGATTGCACGTTGGATGTGTCTTTGACATTTTTCCGCTGAACTTCAAAGCGCAGTTCGTCCATCAATTCCATGACGGTTTCAAAACCGACGTCTGCCTGAAGCAGCACTTCTTCCAGTTCTTCGAAAAAGTCTTCGTCCACTTTCCGGTAACGTGCGACAAGATCGTTGATTTTGGATGTAAAACCGGTTCTCGTCTTACTTAATCCTTCGCGGTATTTTTCTGTTGACTGTTCTTCTTCTACGTTGTTCGTAAATTTGTCTTTCAGCTTTTTAAAGAAACTCATCGAATCACTCCTTGTTTAATGTCTTCCTGCAATTTTACCGAGACCAGCTTGGAAATGCCGGATTCCTGCATCGTGATGCCATACAGCACATCGGCCCCTTCCATCGTGCCTTTTCGGTGGGTAATGACGATAAACTGCGTATCTTCACTGAATTTCTTCAAATACTGGCTATAGCGCAGCACATTGGATTCATCCAGCGCCGCTTCCACTTCATCCAATACACAAAACGGCACAGGGCGAACTTTCAAAATTGCGAAAAGCAACGCAATCGCAGTCAGCGCGCGCTCCCCGCCCGACAACAAGCTCAAGTTCTGGAGTTTTTTTCCTGGCGGCTGGGCAATGATGTCAACTCCTGTATGCAGCAAATCGGAAGGATTGGTCAAAACCAAATCGGCTGAACCGCCTCCGAACAATTCTTTAAACACGTGGCGGAAATGGCTTCGGATCGCGTGGAATGTCTCATCAAAGCGCACTGTCATTTCTTCGTCCATTTCTTCGATCAGCGTGCGCAGCGTATCTTTTGCTTCATTTAAATCGTTCCGCTGTTCAGTCAGGAAACGATGGCGCTCTGCCACATGTTCAAATTCTTCTATTGCTCCGATGTTAACAGTACCGAGTTCGTCGATTGATTGCTTGAGAAGCTTGACTTGCCGTCTGACGGCTGCTTCATCATCGAGCAGCGGGTATTCGCTTGCTGCGGTCAAATTCATGCTGTAATGCTCGCTAAGCTGGCCCAACAGTCCCTGCAATTGCACTTCGAGACGAGTCGATTTCACTTCGCAAATGCGCACCGCTTCAATAAACCCTTTATGGATCCGGCTTTGTTCGCGCAATTGTTCCTCGTGCGCATCAAGCGTCTGCTGCAGCTTTTGGCGCTCGGCACGCACACGCTCGATCGTTTCTTTGGCTGCGCGCCGAGCGGTGGACCAGCGTCCGATTTCCGCGTCCACTTCTTCATCTGAATAGTTCTTTTGGGCATGTTCAGAAGCAATCCATGCAAGCTGCTGCTCTAATGATTCCAGCTTGTCGGCACTTGCCGCTTCACGCTCCTGCAATTCGGCCGTTTGCAGCACAAGCTGTGCAATGCGTTCTTTGCGCACGGCTAAATCCGATTTGAATTCAGCGAGCTTGCTGAGCAAAACTTCTCTGGCAGATTCTTTTTGCTGCTTGAAACCGGTCAGCTCTTCGATTTCCGCAGAAAGTCCTGACAGCTCTGCTTCTACGCCGTTCATTCGCTCGATTGCCTGCTCTTTTCGTTCCATCAAGCCGGTCAAATCCTGCTTGGTTTGCTGTTCGGCACGGAACAATGTAAAACGATTATCGGTTGTTTTCCATACCGCTTCGATTTCACGCAGCTGGGCGGCGCTTTCCGCTTCTAATTCACGATAGCGTTCGCCTTCCTGGCGCAGCTGATCCAGCTGTTGTCTCGCAGTTTCAGCTTGCAGCTGCAACGACCGAACCTTTTGTTCAGCTTCTTTTGTTTGCTTTTCAAGTTCCGCTGCTTGCTTTTGCAACTGCTCAAGCTCTGCTTTTCGCGTAAAGAAGGAAGCCTGCGTTTTTGTAGCGCCGCCGGTCATCGAACCGCCGGCATTGATTACATCGCCTTCGAGCGTTACAACGCGGTAGCGGTGTTGAATGGCTTTGGCAATAGCTGTTGCAGAATCAAGGTCTTTCGCGACGAGCACGTTGCCCAGCAAGTTTTGGAAAATCATCGCATATTGTGCCTCGTAGCGCACAAGAGATGCTGCTATGTCGATAAATCCAGTATGGGAAGCAATTGATTTCACGACTCCATCCGGAATTTGGCGGGGTTTCATTACCGTCATCGGCAAAAATGTCGAACGGCCGGCCCGTTTTGTCCGCAAAAAGCGAATCGCTTCGCTTGCCGCTTTGTCGTCTTTTGTTACGATATGCTGGCTTGCTGCACCAAATGCCGTTTCCACCGCTTTTGCATAACGCGGATCTGCATCGGCCAGTTCCGCAACCGCCCCGACGATTCCTGACAGTTCATTGCGCTCTCTCGCCTGGAGCACTTCGCGTACGCCGTGGAAAAACCCGGAATAATCCGCTTCCAAATCCTGCAACGTTTCAATGCGTGCCGTCAATTGCTTATGCGATTGATAAGCTTGAAACAATAGATTTTGCTTATGCTCAAAATCGGCTGCCAGTTGCTTGGCTTCCTGCTCTTGCTGCTTAAAGCGTTCCCGCTTGTTGTTCAAATCGGCATGCATTTCCTCATACGCTCTTTTTGCTTGCTGTTTTTCCGTCGTCAATCGCGCCAGTTCTTTTTCAAACGCCTGTTCCTGAACAGCAACCCGGCCGCTTGATTCGCTGATTTGCTGTTCCTGGAACGTCAGGTTTTTCAATTCGTTTTTCAAGCCGGCTTGTTCGTTCATCAATTCGATGTATACAGACTTTTTAGCTTCAATTTCGTTGTCTATGTCAGCTGGCGTCAAGTTCAGCTGGCTTTCCAATTGCTGCACCGATTTGCGGGCCTGCTGCTGCTCGGATTTTTGCCGTTCGAGCACCATTGCTTGTTCCGTGCGCCGCAGCTCGAGTTTTTCCAGCTGTTCCCGTTCTGCTTTGATCGATTCTTCCAGCGTTTGGCGCTGACGATCCGCGTTGTTCTTTTTCTCGGACATCAGCATTTTACGGCCTTCCCATTTTTCCGATTCTGAACTCGCCTCAACCAAAGCGGTCTGGGCTGCGTCCATTTCAGCATCGAGTTTTTGGGCCGAGCGCCTGCTTGCGGCCATGTCTTTTTCACTGGAGGCGATAGCTTGTGCAATATGCTGTTCTTTTTCGGCATGCTGCCGGGCTTCTTCTGACAACACCGTCAGCTGCTCATTCAGTCTGTTGGCGTCATAAGCCAATAGCGCAATGTCTGCATCTTTCAGCTGTGCGCTCATGTCCAAATAATCGCGTGCTGCTGATGCCTGTATTTGAAGCGGCTCCATCCGGCCATCGAGTTCGTGCAGAATGTCCAGCACACGGTTGAGATTTTCATCGGTTTCATTCAATTTGAATTCTGCTTTGCGTTTGCGCTGCTTATACTTTAAAACACCGGCGGCTTCTTCAAAGATCGAACGGCGTTCGTCAGCTTTACTGTTAAGGATTTCGTCTACGCGCCCTTGTGAAATGATGGAGAATGCTTCTTTTCCAAGCCCTGAATCCATAAACAAGTCCGTGATGTCTTTTAGGCGGCATGTCTGCTTGTTCAGCAGATAAGCGCTTTCGCCACTGCGAAAAACCCTTCTCGTTACGCTGATTTCACTGTAATCGAGAGGGGCTTTGCCGTCTGTATTATCTAAAATAAGGGTGACTTCTGCAAAATTCAGCGCTTTTCTTGAGTCGCTTCCGGAGAAAATAACATCTTCCATTTTAGCGCCGCGCAGCGATTTGGCCGATTGCTCCCCGAGCACCCAGCGGATAGCATCGGTGACGTTGCTTTTGCCGCTTCCGTTCGGGCCGACAACTGCGGTGACACCAGGGACAAAATCAATGCCAACCCGGTCAGCGAATGATTTAAATCCGATTACTTCCAATCTTTTCAAAAACATGTTCAATCCTCCGCTGTTTCCTGCAATTTGAGAATGGCGAGCTGCGCTGCTTTTTGCTCTGCTTCTTTTTTAGAGCGGCCATCGCCGACACCCAGCTCGAGATCCCCAAGCGACACGCGTGTCACAAAGACACGGCTATGCGCAGGACCTTTTTCTTCGATGATTTCATAAATCAAGACGCCTGTATTCTTCTGCTGCACCAATTCCTGCAATTGGCTCTTATAATCCATCGCATGCGAAAAAGCACCGATTTCCACTTTCGGAAATAACACGACCTCCAAAAAGGCAACGACCTTTTCGAGTCCTTGGTCCAGATAAAGCGCTCCAACGAACGATTCGAATACATCTGCCAAAAGAGCAGGACGGGTTCTTCCCCCTGTCAACTCTTCGCCTTTGCCGAGAAGGATATACTTTCCGAATCCCAGTTCGTTGGCAAAAAGGACAAGCGACGGCTCACATACGATAGAGGCACGAAGCTTCGTCAATTCCCCTTCGCTCATTTCCGGGTATTTCATATACAGAAAATGTGATACAGACAATTCCAGAACGGCATCGCCTAAAAACTCCAGACGTTCGTTGTCAGTAAATTGTCTTCTTCGATGCTCATTCACATAAGATGAATGGGTAAACGCCTGCTGCAGGAGAGCAGGTTTTGAAAATTGGATATTCAATTCTTGCTGCAGCGCTTCAAATGCCAACTTGGTGCTGTCTTTCAGCGGCATTTGCTTTTGCTGTTTTGGTTTTCGGTTTATCGCCATATTTATCTGCCTTCCTCTACTGTTCTCTTGTTGATTTTACCTGTTTTTCCGGCATTGTGCAAAAAGAGAATTGACGCACAGCTGGGCTGTGCGTCAATTGTTTTGTGCTATCAAGCTGGGAACATTCCCTTTATTCAACTTAAGCTTGTTTTTTCTCAATGTAAGCTACTGCGTCGCCTACTGTAGACATACCTTCTGCATCTTCATCAGAAATTTCCATGTCGAATTCGTCTTCAAGTTCCATGACCAATTCTACTACGTCCAATGAATCTGCACCAAGATCGTTTGTGAAAGATGCTTCAGGCTTTACTTCGCTTTCTTCCACACCAAGACGATCTACGATTACTTTGGTTACACGCTCCAATACTGTTGACAATGTCGTCACCTCCCCTCAAATAGTATAACGAATTCCTTGTTACATGACCATGCCGCCGTCCAAATTCAACGTTTGGCCTGTTACATAACGGGCTTCATCCGATGCCAGGAACAATGCAGCACTTGCTACATCTTCGGGATCGCCAAAACGGGCAAGCGGAATCTGCGCAAGCATGCTTGCCTGTACATCGTCACTCAATTTCTCGGTCATATCCGTCGTGATAAATCCAGGCGCGATAGCGTTCGCTGTGATGCCGCGGCTTGCTAGTTCACGTGCCGTTGTTTTTGTCAGGCCAATGACGCCGGCTTTTGCTGCGACGTAGTTTGCTTGTCCCGCATTGCCCATGACTCCGACGATCGAGGCGATATTGACGATGCGTCCTGCGCGCTGCTTCATCATTTGGCGCGTGACGGCTTTCGTGCAGACAAAGACGCCTTTCAAGTTCGTGTTGATCACATCGTCCCACTCATCATCTTTCATGCGCATGATCAAGTTGTCGCGCGTAATGCCTGCATTGTTGATAAGAATATCGAGTGAACCGAACTGCTTGATCGTTTCATCTGTCAGCGCTTTAACAGCTTCTGCATCGCTGACGTTCGCTTTAACAGCGATTGCTTTTCCGCCTGCTTCTTCGATTTCACGAACTACCGCTTCTGCTTTTTCCTGGCTGCCGCTGTAGTTGACTACTACATTTGCGCCTTCTTGTGCAAAGCGTCGTGCAATTGCCGCACCGATTCCACGGGAAGCCCCTGTAATAATTGCTGTTTTTCCAGTTAGTTTGCTCATTGTGTCAGCTCCTCTACCGCTTTCTCGAATGATTCTAAGTCGTGTACCGGCAGAACCTGGACCGAACGGTCGATTTTTTTGACGAGCCCGCTCAAGACTTTGCCCGGCCCGACTTCTACGAACGTCGTTACGCCAAGTTCGATCATTTGACGCACGGATTGCTCCCATAAAACCGGCGAATATAGTTGGTGCACAAGCAAGTCCTGCAGCTGCGCAGCATTTGTTTCCGCTTCAGCCCGCACGTTCGTGACAACCGGGATTTTGGCATTGAGCAAAAACGATTCACTCAACACTTTCGCTAAATCCTGAGAAGCTGAACGCATCAGTTCTGAATGAAACGGCCCGCTGACGTCAAGCGGAATTGCACGCTTTGCACCGCGTTCTTTCGCTACTGCGCAAGCTTGTTCAACGCCTGCTTTTGTTCCCGAAATGACAATTTGGCCCGGGCAGTTCAAGTTGGCTAACTGAACCACGCCTGTGCTGTCCGTCACTTCATTTGCCACTTTTTCCAGCTCTTCGCTGTCCATTCCAAGAATGGCAGCCATCGCCCCTTTGCCTGCTGGGACTGCTTCGTTCATATACAAGCCGCGTTTGTGGACGACATCCACCGCTTTCGGGAATTCCAGCACATTCGAAGCAACCAGGGCACTGTATTCACCGAGGCTGTGGCCTGCTGTGTAATCCGGCCGTATGCCTTTGCGCATCAGCCGTTCAGTGATCATCGAACTGACTGTAAGCAGTGCCGGCTGTGCATGGTAAGTTAAGGTCAACTCTTCTTGCGGCCCTTCGAGCATCAGTTTAGACAAGCTCATTTCCATTACTTGGTCGGCGCTTTCAAAAAACTGGCGGCTTTTTTCATCCTCCAAAAAGCTCTGTCCCATTCCGACTGTTTGAGAACCTTGTCCTGGATAAATAAATGCAATTTTCCTTCTCATGAAGTTTGTTCCTCCTTCAACGTGCTGTAAATTGTGCCGGCGACATTGTGTTCAACCATTGTCCGCGCCTGGCGGATGGCGTTATAAAATGCCGTCCCATTGGAAGAACCGTGCGCTTTAATGACAGGAGCCTTCAGCCCGAACAATCCTGCACCGCCATATTCACTGTAATCAAGCATTCCTTTTAATGCACTCAAGTCATTTTTCACGAGCATGGCAGCGAATTTTGTTTTGGCTGACGACATGAAGACCTCTTTCATCATGGCAAAAACATTCATAGCCGTGCCTTCGATCGTCTTGAGCACCATATTTCCGGTAAAGCCGTCGGTGACGACGACATCCGCAACGCCGTTCAACAAATCGCGCGACTCGACGTTGCCAATAAAGTTGACCGGCGCTTCTTTAAGCAACGGAAAAGCAGCTTTGGTCAGCTCATTGCCTTTTTTCTCTTCCGTTCCAATATTAAGCAGTCCGACTGTCGGATTTTGGATGCCGCGCACTTTTTCGGCATAAATGCTGCCCATGATGGCATATTGAACGAGGTGCTCAGGCTTGGCATCTGCATTGGCGCCAAGGTCAAGCATCACAAAGCCTTTGCCGTCCATTGTCGGCAGCGTTGGGGCAAGAGCCGGGCGATCCACACCTTCGATGCGTCCGACCACAAACAAGCCGGCTGACATCAAGGCACCTGTATTGCCAGCTGAAACAGCAGCGTCTGCCGTGCCTTCTTTGACAGCTTCGGCCATACGGACCATGGACGCATCTTTTTTGCGGCGCACAGAACGGACCGGATCGTCTTCTGCTTCAATGATCTCCGAGCAGTCGATGACGGTCAGCCGGTCCTGTGCCGTTATGTATTCATTGATTTTATCCTGCTGTCCGTACAATAAAATTTCCAGGTCCGAAAACGCCTCGAGCGCCTGCTTGACCCCTTCGATGATTTCTTTTGGCGCATTGTCCCCGCCCATTGCATCAATCGCTATTTTCATGAGTTGCCACCTTCACTTTGCTCAGTCATGCGGTACATTTCAAATGTGCCGATAAAAACGACAGCCTGGTCGACGGTCGATACCACTTTAACGAACGCCCGGTGCTTCTCTGGGTGGCGTTCAGTTACTTGCGCTTTGGCCACAACCCGCTGACCGGCTTTGACCGGCTTTAAAAATTGCAATTCGGACTTGACTGTCAGCGCGAGCTCATCATTCATGACAGCTACTGCCAACGAATTGGCTTGCGCGAACAAATGGTGGCCCCTTGCAATTTGGTTGCGCTGGAAAACATGTTCCGGTTTTACATCGAAAATCGATAAGGCTTTGCTGTCGAGTTCTATATCCACAATCTCGCCGATCACTTCATCAATCGGCAATGATCTTACTTCGTCGCCGAACGTTTTTTCTGCAACATGCTTGATGCGCTCGCGAAGCTCTGGAATCGAAAGCTCCATGCGGTCCAGCCGGATCGTCTGCACGCTCACGCCAAACTCCACCGACAGTTCCTCATCCGTAACAAATGGATTGTCGTGAATAGACGCTTTCAGCGCTTGCTGCCGTTCTTTTTTAGGTTTTCTCACAATGTCACCGCCCGCTATTAGCACTTGGTACTAATATGAGTATATAAACAACAAAAAAAGAATGCAAGGAAAATCGGTGTCCCTGCATTCTAATCGAGCCTGCCGCCTTCTAAAATACCTGATGTTTCAAGTACTGAGCGAAGGCATTCCGTTTCATCCGATACCCAGAACGATTCGCTGGCCACAAGCTCTTCAGCATCTTTCCTGGCCGCTTCCAAGGCACGGTAATCATGCACTAAATCTGCCATGCGAAACTCTGGGATCCCGCTTTGTTTACGCCCGAAGAAATCGCCCGGCCCCCGCAGCTGCAAATCTTTTTCGGCAAGCAAGAATCCATCGTTCGTCTCGGTCATCGAATTCATCCGTTCTTTACCGATTTCCGTTTTCGGGTCGGCAAGCAATACACAATACGATTGCTCGCTGCCCCGTCCGACACGTCCGCGCAATTGATGAAGCTGCGACAGGCCGAAACGCTCAGCGTCGTAAATAAGCATGAACGATGCATTCGGAACGTTCACGCCTACTTCGACAACAGTCGTCGATACCAATACTGCAGTATGCCCTTCCGCAAACTCGCGCATCGTCTGTTCTTTTTCATCCGGATGAAGGCGCCCATGCATCAAGCCCACTGTAAAGCGGCCGTCAAAATACACTGTCAGCTGCTGGTAAAGCTCTACTGCATTTTGGTATTCGAGCGTTTCGGATTCTTCGATCAA
The DNA here is from genome assembly GCA_030147455.1 of Planococcus sp. (in: firmicutes). GTDB lineage: Bacteria > Bacillota > Bacilli > Bacillales_A > Planococcaceae > Planococcus. The sequence goes on from JASKZU010000103.1 coordinate 15,792, forward strand.
GGGCGCAATGACATACGCCTGGCGGCCCGCTTTTAGCTCTTTTTCCATGCGCCCGACAATTTTGCCGAACATTTCTTTTTTCATCCAATAAGTCTCAATTTCTTTTCTGCCCGCAGGCATTTCATCGATAATCGACACGTCCATTTCTCCGAATGCTGAAATCGCGAGTGTCCTTGGAATCGGTGTGGCCGTCATGAACAAGACATCCGGATTGATGGCTTTGTCTTTTAAAACACGGCGCTGATTTACGCCAAACCGGTGTTGTTCATCTGTAATGACAAGGCCCAAGCTTTTGAACAGCACCTCTGGTTGAATCAACGCATGGGTGCCGATCAATATATCAATGTCTCCTTCAACCAGCCGCTTCAGCACTTCTTTTCGGCGTTTGCCTTTTACTGAACCTGTCAACAACGCGACACTCACGCCAAACGGGCGGAACCATTCCTCCAGCGTATTGGCGTGCTGTTCTGCCAGGATTTCGGTCGGCGCCATCAATGCCCCTTGCTTTCCGGCAGTGACGGCTGCATATAGAGCAATTGCGGCAACGACCGTTTTTCCGGATCCTACATCTCCCTGCAGCAAGCGGTTCATGCGAAACGGTTCTTTCATGTCGCGGCAAATTTCATTCACAACACGCTTTTGGGCCCCTGTTAATCCAAAAGGCAGTGCCTCGATAAACTCTTTCAGCTTTTTCAAGTCATAATCGATAAACGAGCCGCCTTCTGCTTCGCGGTTTTTCTTGCGAAGCGCCTGCATTTTTAATTGAAACTGCAGCAATTCCTCGTAAACAAAACGGCGGCGTGCCTGTTTCAAAGTCGCGGCATCAGCTGGAAAATGAACAGCCTCGAGTGCTTCTCCGAGCGGCATCAATTGGTATTCTTCGCGCAGTGAATCCGGCAGGCAATCTTTGAGTGACGACGATGCCGCATCAAGCGCCTGGCGCATCAGCTTGCGGAATGTTTTTTGGTGCATGGTTCCTTTCAGGCTATATACCGGTTCAAAATCTGCACCACCGGTTCTCGGGCCGATGGTGTGGCTGCTGACGGTAATTAATTGTCTGCCGCGGTCCCATTTCCCGGTGAGGCTGACAATGGCGCCGATCTGCAGTTTGGCTTTGACATAGTGCTGGTTAAAGAATACGGCTTTAACCAAATGGCGGCCCACTAGGACGCTGACGGTCGTGCGGGATTTGCTTTTCCCTAAAAAAAGGACGGAAGGTTCGCTTTCGACCCTTCCCTCCACCGTTACGCGCTCATTATGCGGCGTTTCCGCCAAATCTTTCAACTGAAAATCCTCATGGCGGTACGGGAATGTCATGATCAATTCTTCAAGTGTGTCAATGTTCATTTCCCGCAAGGTTTCAGCGGCTTGCTTTCCGACCCCTTTTAAAGAGGAAACCGGAGCATTACTGTCCACTGCCTACTACCGATCCACCGAAGATTTTCGACTCTAGCCATTTGCCGGTCGGCGTTGCCGCCAGTCCGCCTTTCGCCGTCTCGCGGAATGCACTTGGCATCGCCTGGCCGATCTCGAACATGGCACTGATGACTTCGTCGCACGGAATGCGGCTGGTTACACCGGCTAGCGCCATATCAGCAGCAACGACCGCGTTCGACGCCCCCATCGCATTACGCTTGACGCATGGCACTTCAACGAGCCCCGCCACAGGGTCGCAAACAAGGCCGAGCATGTTTTTCAATGTAATAGCAAATGCTTCGGAACTTTGCTGCGGCGTTCCGCCCGCCATTTCGATAATGGCTGCAGAAGCCATTGCAGCAGCCGAACCGACTTCCGCTTGGCAGCCGCCGGCAGCCCCGGAAATCGACGCATTGTTGGCAACGACAAAACCGAACGCACCTGATGTAAACAAATAACGGATCATTTGCTCACGGGTTGGGTTCAGCTTATTTTTTACAGCAAACAATGTACCTGGCACTACGCCTGCAGAACCGGCCGTTGGCGTTGCGCAAATCGTGCCCATTGCCGCGTTCACTTCATTCGTTGCGACTGCTTTGCTGACGGCATCCAGCAGCAAATTGCCCGACAAGCTGTCGCCGCGCTCCATGTATTTCTGCAGCAGCACTGCATCGCCGCCGGTCAAGCCGGAAACCGAATGCACGCCCTGCAGCCCTTTTTCGACCGCTTCTTCCATAACGGTCAAGTTGCGGTCCATTTGCTGCATAATGTCTTCACGCGAACGATCAGTTACAAGCATCTCTTGTTCGATCATAATTTCGGAGATGAGCTTGCCTTCTTGCTCTGCCCGCTCGACTAATTCTCTTACATTTCGGAATAAAACATCCATTTTTCTTACCTCCAGTTTAGTCGGCGATGCGCGTGACTTGTGTGATATTCGGCAATTCGCGCAGCTCGTCCATTACTACTTTGTTGACGTTTTGGTCAACTTCTATAACCATTAAAGCCATATCGCCTTTTTCTTTTCGCGACACTTCCATATGGCCAATATTAATATCGTATTTATATAAGCAATTCGCGACATTGGCGATGCAGCCTGAGCGGTCATCGTGCACGACAAGAATCGCCGGATGGTTGCCGGATAACCTGAGCGGGAAACCGTTCAGTTCTGTTATTTCGATTTTTCCGCCGCCGATGGAGATGCCCATCATCGACATTTCGGACTTTTCATCTCCAATGACGACGCGTGCCGTGTTCGGATGATCGGTATTCCCGGTCTCTGGTATAAATTCAAACGACATGCCAAGTTTTTCTGCTTCTTCAAATGATGTTTTAATGCGTTCATCAAACGTGTCATAGTCCAACAGGCCACCGACGATGGCAACATCTGTCGAGTGGCCTTTATAGGTTTCGGCAAACGATCCATATAAATGAATCTTCG
>JASKZU010000116.1 GCA_030147455.1 Planococcus sp. (in: firmicutes)
TAACGTACTGAACTGAATGAACAGTCAAGTCTTCCGGAGACAGCGGCACTTCCATCTCCATTTGTCCGAGCGTTTTCTGAAGCTGCTCATCCATCAATTCCTGGAACTGCTCTCCAGAAGCATCCAATGTCAGGATATAGGCATCTCCCGTATCCTCAAGCACGAATTCTTCCCGAAAATCACCGAGCTCCTCCAGCTGCCGCGATGGGTCAGCAGATTGCTGGCCGACTAATGCCATCATATCCTCGTGCATTTCTTCCGGCATCTTAAGCCACATATCCACAGACGTTTCGTGCATATATAAACCCTGATCCGTTAAATACATTTCCGAAAGCATTGGATTGGTATTATCGATATCATCCGATGCGATGCTCGTTTCACCCGTTTGGTGAAATGCCAGCGGCTCATATGTCATATCCAGATCGGATTGGATGTTCATGTCGATTTCCATGCCATCCGGCAACAACTTCATATGCTGGTCGGTGACCGATTGGGCACGAACGCTTTCCGTCTGTTCTGCAGCGCTTACTGCTTTCTGGTAAATCTCAGCGGCACTTTGCGTATCTTCAGGCATTTCTTCGGGTGTTTCTTGCGGAGGCGTTTCACTTCCATCCCCTGTAGTCGGCGCTTGCGTCTCCTGGCAAGCGCTCAAGCCGGCTGCTATTGCTCCGGCACCCATGACTGCCATCCATTTTTTCATGGCGTTCATCCTCCTCTAAAAAGACTTGTCGTCCATTATACAATAATCAGGGCTTATTCACAGTGTACCCGCATTCCAGCCGTTTAATTACAGGAGTGGGCCATAAAAAAAGGCCGGAGCACGCGGCTCCGGCTTTTCGTTATTTACCGATAACAAATTGTTCGTAACGGTCGTAATCTTCACGGCTTAATTCTACGGTCAGCACTGTTCCCGCCTCTTCATACGCTGTTTCTTTAATCGTAGCCCGGTCGTTCAGATAAGCGACTATATCCCCTCGCTCGAACGGGATTTCCATCCGGCAGGTTACATAATCGGCAAATAGACGCTCGCGTATGCTTTCCATGAGTTCGTCCAGCCCTTTGCCTTCTTTGGCAGAAATCCATACACCGTCAGCACTCGTTCTCGGATAAACAACACCGGCAAGATCGGATTTGTTATGGACATAGAGCGTCGGCACGTTTTCCACACCCACTTCACGCAGTGTCTCGTCTGTTACTTGGACCATATAATCGTGTTCATCGTTCGAGACATCGACTACATGAAGCAAAAGATCGGCATTTCGCGCTTCTTCCAACGTCGAACGGAACGCCTTCACTAAATGATGGGGCAGCCGGCTGACAAATCCGACCGTGTCGGATAAAAGAAACGTTTTGTTGTCCTCCAGCTGAATTTGGCGAATCGAAGTATCAAGCGTCGCAAACAACATATCTTTTTCAAATACCTGCTTGTCGCTATCCTGTCCGGTTTTGGCGAGCAGCTGATTCATGATGGTCGATTTACCGGCATTTGTATAGCCGACAAGCGACACGGTCGGCAATCCTTTCTTCAAGCGCTGCTTGCGCTGCGTGACCCGCTGTTCTTTGATTTGTTCTAATTCGCGTCTGAGCTTAGTAATCTGGTCTTCGATTTTCCGGCGGTCGAGTTCAAGCTTTGTTTCACCAGCCCCGCGGTTGGAAAGCCCGCCGCTGCTTCCTCCGCCTTGGCGTCCGAGTGATGCGCGCAGGCCCACAAGACGCGGCAGCATATATTGCAATTGTGCCAGTTCGACTTGCACTTGGGCCTCGCGCGTACGCGCACGCCTTGAGAAAATATCCAAGATGAGCATCGTCCGGTCAATTACCTTGCAATCCAAATCTTCTTCCAAGTTGCGGATCTGCGACGGCGACAATTCATCGTTAAAAATGATCAAGTTGGCTTCTGCTTCTTCGTAGAGCATTTTTGCTTCCTCTACTTTGCCGCTGCCAATATAGTGCGCAGGGTTGACACGCTCCAAGTTTTGGCTCATTTCGCCAACCACTTCAACGCCGAGTGCTTCTGCCAAATTCTGCAGTTCTTCCATACTGTATTCAAAGTGGGTGTCTTTTTGCAGCTGCACCCCAACAATAATCGCTTTTTCCACTATTGATTCCATATCCTATTGCCTCCTTTGGCAGCATCATGCTTCTGCCAGGTCCCCTTATCCTATCACAGTACCACGCCTGGACCTATTCAAAACGCGGCACTTGGTAAACACCCTGCTCAAACTCCACAGTGCGCTCTGCGCCGGCAAACTGAACTTCAGCCAGCCGCTCGCGCCCTGTTCCATTCCGAAAAACAAAGCGGCAATTTCCGAGTTCCAATTTGCCGCCGAGCATCTGTTTCCATACAAGCTCGCTTTGTTCAGGATCCTGCACCGAAAAAACAAGACGATCCAATTGCAGGCGCTCGTTCGACTCTAAAATGGAGCCTTTCTTTTTCAGTCCGGCAAAGCGGTCCGCGTCCGGCTCTTCCCATTCGATAAAAAAAGGCAGCGGTAAAGCTTCCGAGATGGTTTGCTCGATAAAAAGCATTTTCCAGCGAATCACATCTCCCGCTTCTGTCTGCCGCTCGGCATCCATCACACCAGTTGTCTGAAACCCGCGTGCTTCCAATTCAGTTGCCAGTTCAGCTAAATTTTCTGAACGCAGGCAAACCGTCCCGAACCCCCGGTGGTCATAGCGCAGATTTTCGATGAGCGGGTGGCTGGAATGCTCGACCACTTGCACCTCTTCTACCGCCAGCCACTCCACATAATAATCCGACCCGTACATAAGTGCATTGCGGGTCCCCCAATTTTTATGGCTTCCGCCAATAACCGCATGGAATCCCAAGTCGTTCCAATAATGCACGCTTTCTTCTGGGGCGGCGCCGGTGAAATGAACAATGTGGTCGAGTTTCATCATGGATTTTTGCACTCCTTTAAATTGATTGCTTAGTATCTGTTTTCT
>JASKZU010000128.1 GCA_030147455.1 Planococcus sp. (in: firmicutes)
CGGACCGTGACAAGCAAGCCATAGGTTCCAATGCGGTTAGCGATAAAGTTCGGTGTATCTTTTGCCAGGACAACGCCTTTTCCGAGCGTATTTTCACCGAACTGCTGCACAAATGAGACAACTTCCGGCGCAGTATCAGTCGCCGGTATCACTTCAAGCAGCTTTAAGTAGCGGGGTGGATTGAAAAAGTGCGTCCCGAGAAAATGCTTGCGGAAATCTTCTGAACGCCCTTCAGCCATTGCATTGATGCTGATTCCGGAAGTATTGGACGAGATGATCGTGCCGGGTTTTCTAACGGCATCCACTTTTTCGTACAGCGATTTTTTAATGTCCAGGTTTTCCACAATCACTTCAATAATCCAATCCACTTCTGCTAACTTCTCTAAATCATCTTCTAAATTTCCCGGCGTGATGAGATCCAGGTTTTTAGAATGCGTCAGCGGCGCCGGCTTTTGTTTAAGAAGCTTTTGAATAGCCTGCGCGGCGATCTGGTTGCGCACTGCCGTGTCGCTCAACGACAGCCCTTTTGATTGTTCCGCTTCTGACAATTCTCTTGGCACCATATCCAGCAACATAACCGGAATGCCGATATTGGCTAAATGAGCCGCAATTCCGGAGCCCATCACTCCCGACCCGAGCACTGCAGCGGTTTTTATTTTGTACGGCATAAGCAAGCCCTCCAATTTTGAATGAACACTCATTCATTTTTTAATTAAAAAAAAGTAACTTCCTATTCATTAACAGTGTAAATTATTTTCCTTATTTTCGCAATATTTAATCTTGATAAATTCTTCCTCTCTTAATTCAAGCACTTGGAGATAGAATGAAAAAAGAGTAAACTAATGAAGACTATTTTAAGGAGGCAATACAGATGAAATCAATTCATACAACAGAACAATTCAACCAAACCATTAGAGGAGATAAGCCTGTCATCATCAAATTCCAGGCTGGCTGGTGCCCTGATTGCACACGAATGGATATGTTTATCGACCCGATCATTGAACAATTCAATGATTATGAATGGCTGGATGTAAATCGCGATGAACTGCCGGAAATCGCCGAACGTTACGAAGTAATGGGCATCCCGAGCTTGCTTATTTTCCAGAATGGCGAAAAACAGGCACATCTTCATAGCGCCAATGCCAAAACCCCCGATTCAGTTATCGATTTTTTAAAAGCGCAAAACGCTTAGTCTTCGGCCGAAGCGACGCGTTGTTACTATATGAAGCAGAGGTGTACGAAATGGATCATCAGCAAGAGATAAAAGAATTAAAAGAACTTGTCGCTTATTACCAGGACGTGATCCACAATATGTCGGCACCTATCATCCCGTCAATTGTTCCGAATACGATCCTCGTACCAATCGCCGGGTATATTTTCAGGGACCGTTTCGAGACGATCCGCACGAAAGTATTGGACTATGCCAGCACACACCGCGACACTGAGCAAGTCGTGTTCGATTTTACGGGTGTGACGATGCAAGATGTCCAAGCATTCGACTTTAATGAGCTCGCGCTTGAACTGACCCAATTGAACAGCGCCATTAAACTAATGGGGGTTCGCGGCATCTATGTCGGTTTTAATCCGCGCTTTGTCCGGGAAATCGTCCATGCCGGCATCCAAGTGGAGCTTGAAGTCTACACAACATTCCGCAGCGCCCTTCAGGCATTGCTGAATGAACGCCAAACACAATTAAGGTAAGTTTAAAAGGAGGTCGGAAGATGAAAGTGCTGCTGCCTTTTCGCGCCATGAGCCAATATGCCGACGAAATTCCGGAAGCCATTCGTTCTTCCGCCTGCGGACCGGTGACAGCAGCTGCTATCCTCCGGCATCATGAGGGCAGGTCCCCGACCGTCCAAATGCTGTATAAAAAACTTTGGACAACACGAATTGGCTTGAGTGCATTTTTTCTGATCCGTCAATTACGCAAGCTGACAGGATCTGCATATGTGATCGAACGCGTCCGGTCAATCGAACAAGTAAAACAGGAGTTGATTGCGGGCCGCCCGCTCGCAGTGAAGTTCGACCGATACTTTTCTTTTCGCTGGCGTACTTCCTCTGCTTTTGCTTATCACTGGACACCTCTTGTCGGATTTGAAGATAAAGACGGCGATGTGATGCTATATATTCACGACAATGGACAAAAAAACCGCCCGAGCAAATTGCGGGCGGTGTCATTTCTCGAAAATCAATATGTGGTCAGTTTTATACGAATCGTTCCCACTACTAAAAAGGCGAGCTGAACGATTTCTCCAAGAGCCGGGCAAGCAGCCGGTATTCGCGTTCATCAAACAATTGAACGAGCTCATTTGAATATTCCGGCACTCGAATTTCTTCCAGTGCTACATCCAACTGGAGGTCATCTTTGATGACCGCCAGTTTTTTGGATAGCGCAAGCATTTCACCGTTTTCCTCGATTTTCTTTTTCTGTGCCGGTTTGAGCTGATCTAAATTCGCCAGCACTCCTTCAACAGAACCAAATTGCTGAATAAGCTGCAGCGCAGTTTTCGGGCCGATGCCCCTTACTCCAGGATAGCCGTCGCTCGGATCTCCCATAAACGCCTTGACGTCTGCAAATTGCTCCGGCAAAATACCGTATTCTTCTCCGAAGCGTTCATGCGTATACACATCATATATGTGAAATCCCTTTTTCATAAATGCGATTTTCACTGACGGGTTCAACAGCTGCAGCATGTCTTTATCGCCCGTAATGATTGTAAAGTCGGCTTCGCCTGGCCACTTTTTCGTAAACGATCCAATAAAGTCATCTGCTTCGATGCCTTTTTCGCCATAGTTTTTCCACCCTAGTAGTTCCGACACTTCGCGGGCCTGGTCGAATTGATGCTTCATGTCTTCCGGCGGTTCCGGCCGATTTGCTTTGTATCCGTCAAACAGCTCAGTACGAAACGTGTACGCTCCCATGTCCCAGCATACAGCCAGATGCGTTGGCTTCATTAAAGTTTTCGCCGTCAGCACATGGCGCGCAAATCCCTGGACGCCGTTTGTCGCAAGCCCTGCCTCGGTACGGAAATACTGCCCGACGCCAGCTGTGGCAAAATACGAGCGAAATAGCAGCGCCATGCCGTCGATAAGCAGAATATGTGGTTTTTCCATTGTGCATCCCCCATTCAAATTACTTGTTCCATTATACGCGATAAAACGCAAAAAAAGGGCGCCGGATTTCCGGCGCCCTTTTCTGTATTAACGTTTACGTTTATACGCTTTGTATTCTTCGGTTAACGACTTGTAGAACGAAATCATCATCAGCAGCATAATAAACGAAAACGGGAACGCTGAAATGATGAGCGCGGTCTGCAAGGAACCAAGCCCTCCGGCGGACAATAAGATGACTGCTGTCAATGATTGGGCAACTCCCCATACCATTTTCACCGAGTTGGTCGGATGCAGCGAGCCGTTAGAGCTCTGCATGCCGAGTACAAATGTCGCTGAATCGGCAGACGTGATGAAAAATGTCGAAATCAGCAAGATGGCAATAACAGACAAAATCAAACCGATCGGCAAATCATTAAAGACGGCAAACAACGTTTCCTCCGTCAACAAGCCTGTCAAATCGACGCCGTTATCTTGAACATTGATGGCAGTAGAACCAAATACCGAGAACCAGATAAAACTGATAAA
>JASKZU010000129.1 GCA_030147455.1 Planococcus sp. (in: firmicutes)
TTGCGCTTTGTATATTCAAAGTGTGTGATGTCATCGGTATCGCCGAGCACTTCGTCCATAAACTTGCGGAGTGCACCTGCCCGCTGAGGAAACGTCACAATGAAATAATGTTTCAAGCCTTCATGGATAAGTGATTTCTCTTTGATTTCCTGCATTCGCTCGATGTCATTATTGCCGCCGCTTACCACACAAACAACATTTTTCCCGCGGATTTCATCGCGGTAAGATTCGAGGGCCGCAACCGCCAAAGCACCTGCCGGCTCTGCTACGATTGCGTTCTCATTGTATAATTCGAGGATCGTCGTACAGACTTTGCCTTCCGGTACGGTCGCAATGTCAGCCAGAACTTCCTGGCAGATTGCCATCGACAAGTCGCCCACCTGTTTTACCGCAGCACCGTCGACAAACGTATCAATTTTCTCAAGCCGCGTGACCTGACCTTCTTTCAACGAAGCTTTCATGCCGGCTGCGCCTTCTGGTTCTACGCCAATCAGCTGCGTATCCGGACTGATGCCTTTCAAATAAGTGCCAACACCCGAAGCGAGCCCGCCCCCGCCGATAGCACAAAACATATAATCTACTTTTTCCTGCATATCGTTGAGCACTTCGACCGCTACCGTCCCTTGCCCAGCGATGACTGCTTTGCTATTGAAGGGGTGCACAAATGTTTTGCCTTCAGCAGAACAGACATCCATCGCTGCCGCAAAAGCATCGTCAAAGCTGTCCCCTGTCAATACGACTTCTACATACTCGCCTCCGAACCGCTTGACTTGCGATACTTTTTGGCTCGGTGTCGTCAGCGGCATAAACACTTTTCCTTCGATGCCGAGTGCCTGGCACGAATATGCAACACCTTGTGCATGGTTCCCGGCACTTGCACAAACCACTCCCTGCCTGCGCTGCTCTTCGGTCATGCTGCAAATAAAATTATAAGCCCCGCGCAACTTAAAAGAACGGACAACTTGCTGGTCTTCACGCTTTAAAAATATGTTGCAGCCATAACGTGCTGATAAAATTGCATTGCGCTCCAAGGGCGTCCGCACGATGACATCCTTTAACGCCTGGTTGGCAACCATAATATCCGCCACGGTCACCTCGTTTGCGACTGTTTTTTTCTCCAGCTCTGTGATGGTTTTAGCCATCTGCTCCACCCTCTTTCAATTGATTATTGAACTACTCTACCACAAAGAAATGGGTTGTTGCGCAATAATTGAGATAATTCTCCCATCATTTTAAAACATTTGTCCATTTTGAAAAATGAATGCGGTTTCATTGAATAAGTGGGGTAAACTGAGGGTAAACGCAAGAAGAGGAGATGATTTTTTGCAGCACGTCCACCATAAGATGGCCATTATTACCGGAGGCAATAGCGGAATTGGATGGGAAGCCGCCAATATGCTTGCAGGCCAAGGTTTTTCGATTCTCCTGGCAGTGCGGGATCTGGTTAAAGGCGAAAATGCCAAACGGGAAATTCTTGACTATCACCCGGAAGCGACAATCGCCGTACTGAAACTCGATTTAGCCGATTTGAAAAGCGTTCAGCATTTTGCTGACCAGTTCAAAAAACGGTTTCATTCATTGGATCTGTTGATCAATAACGCGGGTATCATGATGCCGCCTTACGGAAAAACAAAAGATGGATTTGAACTTCAATTCGGCAGCAATTATCTGGGCCATTTTGCGCTGACTGCCCATCTTCTGCCGCTCTTGGCCCAAACGCCGCATTCGCGCATCATCACGCTTGGAAGCCTGGCGCACAACCGCGGTGCGATTGACTTTGATAACTTAGACGGCACAAAAGGCTACAGAGCCAAAAAGTTTTATAACCAAAGCAAACTTGCTAACATGCTGTTTGCAATGGAGCTCGACCGACGGCTGAAAAAACACGGCATCCAAACACTTAGCGTGGCATGCCATCCAGGTGTATCTGCGACGAATATCTTTAAAATCGGAAAGTTTGATGCACCGCTTATGGTTCGTGACTTTGCCAATCGCTTTCTTCAGCCGCCAGACATGGGTGCACTCGCTACTATCCATGCTGCAACCGACCCCGGCCTGACTGGCGGCGAATATATCGGGCCGGCTGGCAAGGGGCGCCGAAAGGGTTATCCTGCTCTGGACACTCCCCATCCTTCTGCTGTCGACCAGGCCACTGCTGAAAAACTTTGGACCGTGTCCGAGCAATTGACCGGGGTTCACTTTGATTTCAAAGCAGCAAAAGCCGCCAGCATCTCCATTGGCGAATAAGGTGCGGATATTCCCAATTCTTTTTTGATGAAAAATTCAATTATTGGTACACTTAGCAATGAAAGGCGTTAAGTAATTAAAATTCATATTTGAGGAGCTGAGACGATGAACACGAAACAATTCGACCGAATCAAAAACGGCAAGGGCTTTGTCGCTGCATTGGACCAAAGCGGCGGTAGCACACCGAAAGCACTCAAGCTTTACGGCGTGAATGAAGATGCCTACTCGAACGAAGAAGAAATGTATGATTTGATCCACGAAATGAGAACGCGCGTCATGACGGCTCCTTCTTTTACATCTGAATACGTCATCGGTGCCATTCTCTTTGAACAGACCATGGACCGCCAAGTTCAAGGCAAGTACACAAGCGATTACTTATGGGATGCCAAAGGCGTTGTTCCCTTCTTGAAAATCGACAAAGGATTGGCCGAAGAACAAAATGGCGTCCAGCTGATGAAACCAAATCCGGATCTCGGCGAGCTGTTGAAGCGTGCGGTAGAACGCAATGTCTTTGGCACAAAGATGCGCTCACTTGTTAAAGAACCGAACGAAGAAGGCATCAAGCAAGTAGTGGACCAGCAATTCGAAGTAGCCAAGGAAATTCTTGCTGCTGGCCTTGTGCCGATCATCGAACCGGAAGTAGATATCCACAGCACGGAAAAAGAGCAAATCGAAAGCCTGTTGAACAACGAAATTCTCAGCCACCTCGACAAACTCGGCGAAGACGAGCACGTCATGCTCAAGCTGACGATTCCGACACTTGCCAACTTCTACAAAGAATTGATCGACCATCCAAAAGTTGTACGCGTCGTTGCGCTTTCCGGCGGATACCCGCGCGAGGAAGCCAACCAGAAGCTCGCAGAAAACAAAGGCTTGCTTGCAAGCTTCTCACGTGCTCTTTCTGAAGGCTTGAACGCCGATCAAACAGACGAGGAATTCAATGCTTCACTTGAAAAAACAATGAAAGAAATCTACGAAGCTTCTATCACTTGATGAATACGAAAAGCGTTCCCTCGTGTGGGAACGCTTTTTTTCTTACACATATCTGTATGATTTGCCTTGCGCTTTTGCCATGACACCTACCCAGCAGCCTGTGCACATGGGTGAGCCAACGCAAGAAGACAGGCGGGTTTCCTGGCTTCTTGCAAAATGCCATCCCCAAGCGGCGCTGCGGCTTGCAGAAACAATCAAATCCAGCAGTCCCGTTGCATTAAATTTCATCTATACGAAGATCCAGCACATTAGCATTGAAAACCAAACTGTAAAAGGAGTGATTCGATGTGGTATTTTCTCGTTCCAATCGGGTTCATCGTCAGCCTGGGGTTAGTAATCGACCGGCGGCGCAAATCTTCCGCTTACTATGATAAACCCACACATCCCGACGCCAAACCCGGCGACAGTTCCAACTATACAATGGGCGACAACCGCTATACGAGCGGCGGCGACTGACGCCATTAACAAACGCAGCCTCCTTTACAGGATGGCCGCGGTTTTTAATTATGGACGATAATTAAGCGTGATGCCCTTCAAGAGATTACGCATCAATTGATCGCCAAGCTCTTTGTAGTTTTTATGGCCTTCTTTACGCAAAAAAGCACCCAGTTCGCCTTTAGATACATTAATGCCCGCCACTTTCCACAAATCCAGCAAGTCTTCACTCGTCAATTCAAGTGCAATGCGCAGCTTTTTCAGCACCAAGTTGTTGACGTGTTCGCCCGTCACTTCCGGAGGCCCGGAATCTCCTGGTTTAGGGCCGCGATTAAATGTGATCAAACCGTTCAAAAAACGCTCGAGTTGTTCACTGGTTAATGGGATGTTGTCATCCTGTGCCTGATCGTCTGCCTCATCCGGGGTTTTCGTTAATAAAAGCGGCACATCAACTGCCTTTACCTGCTCGCCGCCGAGTGCAAAAATTTCTTTGACGTCGCTATTTTTCAAATCCAGTGCATAACGCAGCCGAATTAAAATATCATTGTTATCCATCGTTAAGTCCTCCTGCTCGCTTTGCTTCGTTTTCTATTTTATCATACCACAGGAAAATCTCTCTCTGGGGGAAAGCCGGTTCTCTTTACTGATATCTGAGGCACTGTAAATTTCAGACGGCAGGGTCTAGATGTGTTAATGAAACGTTCTTCAGGGTATATACTAGAGAGAAAGGTTATCCAGGCGGCACATTTATTTACTTGTAACTTTTTTGTGTTTTCTGCGGTCTAATTCTTTAGATACGCAAAAGGGGTGATCGTGATGACAAGGAAAACAGCAATCGGCTGGCTGATTATGTTACTGGCAGCATTGGTTCTCGCTTCATGCGGCACTGACGATAATCCGCCGGAAACACCAGAAGTTCCAGAAACTGAAGAAACCGGAGAAATTGAAGAAACCGAGGAAAATGCCTCAGGGGGTGATCAAATCGAAGGTCAAATCACGTCTACACTAACAGATAAAGGCGATGGGACTTACCGCTATATCGTAAAAAACGATACAGAAGAAGCTGTCACATTCAACTTCACCAGTGGCCAGCGCTATGATTTTTCGTTGATTGACGAACAAGGCAACGAAGCATTCCGCATGTCGTCAGTTAGCATGTATACGCAGGCGCTGGGCGAAGAAACAGTGCGCCAGGGCGAAGAACTTCATTACGACTTGCAAGTACCGGAAGCAAATCTTGAGACCGGCACGTATACATTGGAAGTTTGGCTGACACCGACAGAACTTGAGAACTATGTAGCAGAAACCGAACATACAGTAGAATAAAAATACCCGAACCATATAAATGGTTCGGGTGTTTTCACTTTTTATTTCAAGCATTTCTTTAATATAGTGGAATACAAAAAAGAAATGGATAAAATATTTTCATCCACCAAACGAAAAGAGGCCTCTAATGGAACTGACACCGATTCCAGACCACTTGAAAAAACATCTCGATATTTTGTTTGTCGGCTTTAATCCAAGCATTCGCTCAAGCGAAACTGGCTACCACTATGCCAATCCAAACAACCGCTTTTGGAAAATCCTTTTCGAAGCAGGATTGACGCCCAGAAAATATGCACCACATGAAAACGAAAAGCTGCTCGAACTTGGTTATGGACTGACGAACATCGTTCCGCGCCCGACGAGAGCAGCGGCTGATATTACGAAAGAAGAATACAAAACAGGCGCTGAGCAATTACGTAAAAAAATTGAACGCTATCAGCCAAAAGCTGTGTGCTTTGTCGGCAAAGGCGTTTACCTCGAATTCAGCGGCAAAAAAAAGGCGCCGTGGGGCAAACAGCAAGACCCGGTGATTCCAGGAGTGATCGAATACGTAGCCCCTTCTTCCAGCGGGCTCGTCCGCATAAAGCAGCCTGAAATTGTGGAGATTTATGAAGGATTGAACCGTTTGCTCGAGAGCTGATTATCTGCTTAGGGTTTCGGGTAAATAAGACAATGGACAAACTATACGAGGAGGAAAAACAAATGGCAAAAACAGCAATCATAACAGGCGGCGGCAGCGGACTTGGTCAGTCAACGGCGTTGCGCCTTGCACAAGAAGGCATCAATATCGCAGTTGTAGACATTAGTGAAAAAGGCGGCAATGAAACGGTCCAGCAAGTAAAAGAACTTGGGCCGGATGCCATCTTTATTTCTGCTGACGTGTCAAAAGCGGATGACGTCAAAAACTATGTCGACAAAACGCTCGAGCATTTCGGCTCGATTGATTATTTCTTTAACAATGCCGGCATCTCAGGCAGCGGCAAGTACTTTTTGGAGACCGATATAAAAGAAATCGAGCAAATCGTCGGCATCAATATGCTGGGTGCCTTGTATGGCCTGCGCTATGTAGCAGAAGTGATGGTGAAAAACGGCGGCGGTTCGATCGTCAATACAGCATCCAGTGCAGGCGTCATCGGCCAGGAAACGGTCGTTACGTATTCTGCAACCAAGCACGGCATTGCCGGCATGACCAAATCACTGGTGGCCGAGTATGCAAAAGACGGACTTCGCGTTAATGCGGTAGCGCCTGGCCCGACAGAAACACCAATGGTCAAAGCGTACTTTGACGCAAATCCCGAAATGAAAAAAAATGCCGAAGCGGGCATCCCGCAACGCCGTCTCGGCACAGCCGATGAAGTGGCCGAGCTTGTTGCTTTCCTGCTGACGTCCAAAGCACAGTACATTAACGGAGACGTTATTCGTATCGATGGCGGCTTTACCAGCACGAAATAATACAAAAAGGAAGAGAGCAGCTGCTCTCTTCCTTTTCATGTAGCCATTTATCCGACCAGCTTTTGTCCACAGTTCGGGCAGAACTTGGCGCCGGTTGTTTTCTCGCCGCAGTTCGGGCAGAAATTCGGCCCTTGCTGTTCCCCGCCGCCAGCAGACGATTCGCTGGATTTCGAACTCGAGCCCTCTTGATTGCCTACCATTTCTTTTGCGATATTCATGCCCATCATCATGCCTGCCATATCGGAGGCGGTATTGGAGCCGGATGATTTGCCCATCGCTTCCGCAACTGAAATCTGCTGGTGTTTCGATACATCGCCCACCATGCCGTACGAAGCATTTTTATTGATCATGTCCTGGATTTCTTTCGGATAGTTAAAGCTCATAATCTGGAACCCGGTCACTTTCATTCCATCTTCCATAATTTCCATATTCAAATCATCCTGGATGCCGCTGCCGATTTCGTGGGAATTCGACTGAAGATTGAACATGTCTTTGCCTTCACGCGTGATCCACTTCATCAGCAATTGATCGAGCCTTGCTGAAATTCGCAGCTGCACATCTTCCACTAGATAACTATCCCGTACACCCGCCACTTTATCGATTAAATTAACATAGTCAGTGACTTTAAAGTGGAATGTTCCATTTGCGCGAATCGGCATGCCGCCCGGCAATTGCGGAGCTGGAATATTAATCGGGCTCTTAGTGCCCCATTTCACGGTGAATTCCTTTGTATTGACGAATAGCACTTCAACACGCATGCCGCTGTTAAAACCGAAGCGAAAACCCTTAAGAGTCGATAGAAATGGCACAATTTCCGAAACAATATCGTACTCGCCTTCTTTTTCGAAAATGCCTTCGACTTTCCCGTTGTTGAGGAAGATAGCATCTTGTCCCGGGCGGATGATGAGCCGGCTGCCTTTTTTGATTTCGTTATTTGTCCATTTCCAGAAAATCATATCGTCGCGGAATTCTTCCCATTCCACAACATTCGCAAATTGATTGCCGAAAAATGCCATATACGTCAGTCCTTCCTTTGTTCAATTACTTAAAAGCTTCTGCCGCCCCCGCTAAAGGAACGTCCGCCGCCTGTTGTGCCACCGCCTCCAAAACCGCCGCCTCCGCCTTTATTCTGCGGGACTTTGCTGCGCGTTACAGTTTTGTTGCGGAAACGGTCGCCATGGTTGCGTACTCGCGTATTATCGCGGTCAATATAAGTGCCGGAATTTGTCGTTATCCTGCCGCCGATGTTAAACACCATGCTGCCGACAATGCC
>JASKZU010000210.1 GCA_030147455.1 Planococcus sp. (in: firmicutes)
TGGCATCCAATAACCGTGAAGGGGCGGTGCTCGGAACGAACGCGCTGCTTGAACGGGGCTGCAAGGAGATTTTGTTTTTGCGCGGACCGGAAGTCTTAAATCCGGCAAACGATCGCTATATGGGGTTTGTGGAAGCCATTCAATCATCGGATGCCGGCTACCGCGTAGTGACAAGCCCGTTTCACTATGCAGATTCTGAACGCATCGTCGAGCAGCAGCTGCGCGACTATCCAGAAATTGATGGGATTTTTGCATCGAGCGATGTATCTGCAGCGGGGGCATTAAAAGCGGCAGCGCTGATGGATCGAAAAGTGCCGGATGATTTGCAGATTGTCGGATTTGACGGCATCGCCATGGGCGAGATGCTGACACCCGGACTGACAACGGTGGCACAGGACGTCTACAAGATGGGCGCCATTGCCGCACGAATACTCATTAAAAGAATAGAAAACAAACCAGTGGAAAAAACCTTTTACGAAGTTCCGGTTGAACTGATTGTCCGGGGAACAACAAGGAGTGTGGAGCAATGATTACAGTAGTGGGAAGCATCAATATGGATTTGGTCGTCGGAACAGAACGTTTCCCAAAACAAGGCGAGACCGTCCTCGGCAATTTATACACGACTGTGCCAGGAGGCAAAGGCGCCAATCAGGCGGTTGCTGCAGCACGGCTTGAAAGCCCTGTGGAAATCGTCGGCGCCGTCGGAAGCGACGCGTTTGGCGAGCAGTTGTTGGAAGGATTGGAAGCGGAACAAGTAGGAACGCACACAGTCAAGCAGACAAACGGTGCGAGCGGAATCGCAAACATCTTATTGTCGGAAGGCGACAACCGCATTATCGTTGTATCCGGCGCGAACCATGAACTGACAGCAGCGGATATTGATTCTCACAAAGACATACTCGAAAAAAGCGACATCATCGTGTTGCAGTTGGAGCTGCCGATTCCAGTCGTGGAGCATACGCTTCGCCTGGCACAGGATCTCGGCGTTCCAACTGTCTTAAACCCTGCGCCGGCTTCAGGATTTACGCCTGCAATGCTTGTGTATGCGAGTTATTTAACACCGAATGAGACCGAAGCGGAAGAATTGTTCGGAGTGGAGTGGGAGCGTGAGCTTGAACGCTATCCGAACCGGCTGGTCGTTACGCTCGGAAAAGACGGCGCACGTTATTTTGACGGAGTGCAGCACGTTACCGTCAAAGGATACCCGACGCAAACGGTCGATACGACAGGCGCGGGCGATACATTCAACGGAGCGCTTGCCGTTGCGCTTTCTGAAGGACAAGCGTTTGAGCAGGCCGTCCGCTTTGCCAATGCTGCCGCTTCGCTATCGGTCGAGAAGTTCGGCGCGCAAGGCGGCATGCCGACGCGCAGCGAAGTAGCCCGACGAATGGAGGCCGCTTTATGAAAAAGCAGGGAATGATCAATCGTGATATCGCCGCCGCTTTGGCCAAGTTCGGGCATACCGACCTGTTAATGATCGCCGATTGTGGATTGCCGATTCCGGAACATGTACCATGCGTCGATTTGTCGTACCAACTTGGCGAACCATCTTTTGAAAGCGTTTTAAAAGCAGTATGGGAGGATTTTGAAGCAGAAGCGGCATTTATTGCCGAGGAAATAAACGTGCATAATCCCGAGCTGGAAAAAAAGCTTCAGGATCGGTTCACATGTCATCATGTAAGCCATGAACAACTGAAAAAAATGAGCCATAACGCCAAATTGATTATCCGTACCGGGGAAGCAACTCCCTATGCGAATGTCATTCTCCAATCCGGCGTCATCTTTTAACAAGGCAGGTGAACAAAGTTGATCAAAATGACCAATATCTCTAAATCATTCAGCGGCAACGCTGTTTTAAAGAATGTCCACTTCACATTGGAAAAAGGGGAGATTCATGCATTGATGGGAGAAAACGGTGCCGGCAAGTCGACATTGATGAAAATCATGTCCGGCATTTATACACGCGATTCCGGAACTGTTGAAGTAAAAGGGGAAGAAGTGGAGTTTACCGCCCCTAAGCAGGCGGAAGAGCGAGGCATTGCCGTTATCCACCAAGAGCTGAACATTCTGCCTCATTTATCGATTGCGGATAATTTGTTTCTTGGGCGTGAGGAAACCATTGGACGCACGGGAATTTTAAAAACGAAAGAAATGGAACGAAAAACAAAAAAAATATTGGAAGACCTCGGGTTGCACATCAATCCTTCGGCCCCTGCCAGCACATTGTCTGTCGGGCAGCAGCAATTGGTCGAAATCGCCAAAGCATTGTCGATGGATGCCGAAATGATCATCATGGACGAACCGACAGCAGCGCTGACCGACCGTGAAATCGAGACCTTATTTGTGACAATCCGCGATTTGCAAAAACGCGGCGTTTCATTTGTTTATATTTCGCATCGCATGGAAGAGATTTTTTCACTATGTGACCGCATCACTATCTTGCGCGACGGCGAATTTGTCGGGGAGCGGAAAATCAGCGAAACGACTTTCGAAGAAATTGTCCAATTGATGGTTGGCCG
>JASKZU010000223.1 GCA_030147455.1 Planococcus sp. (in: firmicutes)
TGCGCGACGCACATCAGTCATTGCTTGCCACACGCATGCGTTCACACGATATGTTTGCGATCGCCAAAGAAACAGCCCGTCTGCAAAGCGATCTGTTCTCGATGGAAATGTGGGGCGGGGCGACATTTGATGTATCCTACCGTTTCCTGAAAGAAGATCCGTGGCAGCGTTTGATCAAACTGCGCGAGGAAGTGCCGAACGTATTGTTCCAGATGTTGTTCCGCGGCGCGAACGCTGTCGGCTATAAAAACTACCCGGACAATGTCATACGCGAATTTGCACGCACATCGGCTGATGCCGGCATTGACGTTTTCCGTATTTTCGACAGCTTGAACTGGATAAAAGGGATGGAGGTCGCAATTGACGAAGTCCGCAATTCCGGCAAAGTAGCTGAAGCGGCTATTTGTTATACGGGTGATATTTTAGATCCGAGCCGTGATAAATATACGGTGCAATACTACAAAGACATGGCCAAGGAACTGCAAGCGGCAGGCGCCCATATTCTAGCCATCAAAGATATGGCAGGCTTATTAAAACCGGAAGCTGCCTACCGTTTAGTGTCCGAGCTGAAAGAAACTGTCGATTTGCCGATTCATCTGCACACGCATGACACAAGCGGGAACGGTATTTTCCTTTACTCTAAAGCTATCGAAGCGGGTATTGATATCGTAGATACGGCACTTGGCACAATGGCAGGACTGACTTCACAACCAAGCGCCAATTCGCTCTACTATGCAATGAGCGGCAATAAACGTGGAGTTCGTGCAGATATCGGCTCACTCGAGAAAATGTCCCATTACTGGGAAGACGTCCGTAAATACTACGCGGATTTCGAGAGCGGCATGAACAGCCCGCACTCGGAAATTTACGTACACGAAATGCCGGGCGGCCAGTACAGCAATCTGCAGCAGCAGGCGAAAGCAGTCGGGCTTGGCATGCGCTGGGAAGAAGTAAAAACAATGTATTCACGTGTCAACCTCTTGTTTGGGGATGTAGTGAAAGTGACGCCATCTTCAAAAATCGTCGGTGATATGGCTCTCTTCATGGTCCAAAATGGGCTCGACGAAGAAACTGTCATAACACGCGGCGAGCATATCGATTTCCCGGAATCGGTCATCGAGTTTTTCGAAGGCTATATCGGACAGCCGCATGGCGGATTCCCGCAAGAATTGCAGAAGGTAATTTTAAAAGAACGCCAGCCGATTACGGTCCGTCCAGGTGAATTGCTGGAGCCGGCAGATTTCGAAGGCATCAAGCAGAAATTATTCGAGCGCCTTGGCCGCCCTGTGACAAGCCATGAAGTGCTGGCTTATGCACTGTATCCAAAAGTGTTTGAGGAATATACAGCAACGAACCAAACGTTCGGGGATGTATCGGTTCTCGATACGCTCACATTCTTATACGGCATGCGGCTCGGTGAAGAAATCGAAGTGGAGATCGAAAAAGGGAAAACCTTGATGATCAAGCTGGTTTCGGTCGGTGAACCGCAAAAAGACGGAACGCGCATCATCTATTTTGAACTGAACGGCCAGCCGCGCGAAGTCAGCATTCAGGACATGACCGTGGAAACCGATCAATCGGCAAAGCCAAAAGCTGACCCGACAAAAGAAAATCACATTGCAGCAACAATGCCTGGCACTGTACTGAAAGTAGTCGGTGAAAAAGGCTTGAAAGTAAAACGCGGCGACCACTTGCTTGTAACAGAAGCCATGAAGATGGAAACAACTGTTCAAGCGCCGTTCGACGGCACGATCCAGGAAATTTACGTTACCGCAGGAGACGGGATTTCAACAGGCGATTTGCTTATCGAAATGGAATCTAAATAAAATAGAAAAAAACCGGTGCGATAATTTGCACCGGTTTTTTTATTTGGTTTTGATGAATTTGCTTCTGGAAACGAGCAGCACCATATAGCAAAGCAAGCCGAATAACATGGAAATAAGCAGCGAGTGAAGCAATGCTACAGTCAAATTCAACTTCGTCAAGACAACTAGCATACCGGTTGTCGCTTGAAGCAGCACAATAGTAAATGCAATCAGCCAGCCCCAGTAAATGACGCGCTGGTCGCGGTAGTGCCGGTAAGCATGAAGGGCGATAACGCCGATCCAGATAACAATGAGTGCAGCAGCAAAGCGGTGCCCCATCTGAACCCATTCATACATATTGCTCGGCAGCGCAAATTCATTATTGCGGCACAGCGGCCAATCCGAGCAAATCAAGCTGGAGTTGGTATGGCGGACGAGCGCGCCTGTATAAACGACGATATAGGAATATAAAGTAACGCCAAGCGTATGGAACTTTAACCGGCGGCCGATTTGAACGCGGTCAGCATCGAATTTTCGGTCGACTTCAAACACGAGCAGCGTCAAAAGCAGAACCGCCGCAAATGAAATCAAGGAAATCCCGAAGTGAAGGGCTAAAATAAAATCGCCTTGCCCCCATAAAACTTGAGCAGCCCCGATTAGCGCCTGTAGAACGAGGAAGAAAACCGCAAGAATTGCCAGGAACTTCGTTTCGCGCACGTGGCCAAACTTCCGCCATGCCCACACGGCCAAAACCACGATCAGTATGCCGACAACACCCGTGACGAGGCGGTGGGAAAACTCAATCAAAACTTCCGGCGTAATGTTGCGCGGAATCAAGTTGCCGTTGCAATCCGGCCAGTTTCGGCCGCACCCCATGCCGCTGTCGGTCTTTGTAACGAGTGCGCCGCCAAGAAGGATAAGCAGCATCCCGACACTTGCCATCACACCAAACACCTTTATATAAGTATTGCTTTTCAAAATGCCACCTACTTTTTAGAAAAAACTTTTATGTCTGTCTATATCCTGCATACTCGATGATAGCGAAACTGAGTGTAAAACACAACGGCAAATAGGCGGTAGCTCAAACTTTCAAGATTTGGACATATTAGCCCAAGCCTTCACAAACTGTTCAAAAACAGCGTTTTTTCTATCTTAAAATAGTGAGAAGCCTCCTGTATGATTAAAGATGAATATTAGTAAGACCAATTGCGTGATATCATCTTTTATATCGGGAAATTTCAGTAATATGTAGAAATAGAACTGAAATTTAGATATAGTTATGGTTAGCGGAATATGCTTACAACTTTGAAAGGAGGGAGTAATATGTCAAACGGCCGGTCTTTGCCTGCAGAATCGAGTGAAGCAGTGGAAGCGAGTACGTTCACTAAAGACTTTTTGGCACTTATAAAGATTGGAATTGTGAATTCGAATTTGATTACCGTTTTCACAGGGCTATGGCTCGCTTTCCAGTTTTCGGGAACGAACTTTCTTGATCACTTGGATATTCTCGCCTACACACTCGTCGGTTCGGCATTGATCATAGCGGGGTCTGCGGCGATGAACAATTATATCGACACAGACATCGATCCATTGATGGCTAGCAAGAAATCCCGTCCAACGGTGACGGGCAGATTCAAGCCATCTGCTGTCTTGGCACTCGCCATTTCTTTCATCGTTATAGGCGAACTCTTTTTGTTTTCCGCTTCGGTTTCAGCAGGTTTGCTTGGAATAGCCGGCATACTTGCTTATGTCGTTCTTTATTCTATGTGGTCGAAAAGAAGGCATGTTGGGAATACGATTGTCGGCAGCATCTCCGGAGCAATCCCGCCGTTAATCGGTTGGGCTGCTGTAGAGCCGGCACTCGGCATGGGCGCATGGGCGCTGTTTCTGATTATGTTTATCTGGCAGCCACCGCATTTTTATGCGCTGGCAATGAAACGAACGGAAGAGTATCGGGCGGCTAATATCCCGATGCTGCCGGTGGTGAAAGGGTTCCACCGGACCAAAAAATCGATGCTTGCATGGGTTTTGCTGCTGTTCCCCTTGCCGTTTTTATTGACGGAACTGGGAATCGGCTTTCTCATCTTAGCTACAGCTTTGAATATTGGATGGCTTGTACTGGCGATCCGCGGATTCAATGTGGCGGATGACTTGAAATGGGCGAAGAAAATGTTCATCTATTCGTTGAACTACATGACGATTCTGTTTGTATCGATGATCATTTTCGCTGTATTTGTCTAAATTTCGATTTTACTTGTATGCACAACATTTAATCAGAGAGGGGTATGAAAAGCTATGATGAAAGGACCTAAGAAATGGCGCCTTTTCGCATTGATGACTGCGTTGCTTGTTTTCCTTTCAGGATGCGGGCGCGAAGAAATCTCGACATTGATCCCGGCTGGTAAAGTTGCCCAAGATCAGTTTAACTTGCTGATTTTGTCCGGGATTGTCATGACGTTCGTAATCATCGTCGTGTCGATTATTTACGTATTGGCAATTGTTAAATTCCGCCGTTCAAAAGTAGGGGAGGACATGATCCCTGAACAAGTAGAAGGAAGTGCACGTCTTGAGTTTATCTGGACTGCGATTCCGATCGTCTTGCTTTTGATCCTCGCTGTTCCGACAGTGTACGCAACATTTGACCTCGCTGATGTGACGGCAATGGATGCGCAAACAGAAGAAGGTGCGGCTGAAAACTTGACGGTCAACGTTACCGGCAAGCTGTACTGGTGGGAATTCGAATATCCTGAAGAAGGCATCCGCACTGCACAGGAATTGGTTGTCCCAACCGGAGAACGTGTTTACTTTAACTTGATTTCAGCAGACGTTAAGCACTCGTTCTGGATTCCTTCAGTCGGCGGCAAGCTCGACGTCAACCCTGAAAACGTCAACACGTTTTACTTGGAATTCGACCGCGAATCCGCTGAACTGGATGATGGCGTTTTCTACGGGAAATGTGCTGAGCTTTGTGGTCCGTCACACGCATTGATGGATTTTAAAGTGAAATCACTGAACCGTGAAGATTTCAACACTTGGGTAGCAGCTATGCAGGAAGAGCAAGAATCTCCAACTGAAGCACTTGCTCAAGAAGGCGAAGAATTGTTTGGTGCTGAAGGTCTAGCCTGTATCCAATGTCACGCTATCAACAGTGCAGGCG
>JASKZU010000228.1 GCA_030147455.1 Planococcus sp. (in: firmicutes)
GGCATTCCGCCGTCGGACTTGTCGCGTGTAACCAAAGCGTTTTTTACTGGAGAAAATGGCCGGCTCAGCGGGGAATCAACCGGCATGGGGCTTTTCCTGGCTCAGGAAGTATGCGACCGGCTCGGGCATGAACTGAAGATCGAGTCAGTCGCAGGGCAAGGAACGACAGTATCGATCGTCTTTCCTTATCAGGAACAGAGCGTGGGAGGATCAATATGACAATAGTGAAAATTGATGAAGTAACCAAAGTATATGAAGGAAAAGTGACGCACCGCGCGCTCAATCAATTAAGTTTTCAAGTGGAAAAAGGGGAATTTCTGGCAGTCATGGGGCCTTCGGGGAGCGGCAAGACAACATTGCTCAACTTGATTTCAACGATCGATTCGCTGACCTCTGGTTCGATTCTTATCAATGGCATCAATCCGCACCTACTCGACAAAGATGCTCTTCCGCTGTTCCGGCGCCGCCAGCTCGGCTTTGTGTTTCAGGACTTTAACTTGCTGCAGATGCTGACCGTGGAAGAAAATTTGGTTTTGCCGCTGACGCTTGACGGCATGCCGACAAAAGAAATGGAACGCCGTGTGCAGGAAATCGCGGACCGCTTGCACCTGCAGCCGTTTCTCCACAAAAAGCCAAACGAGATTTCCGGAGGGGAAGCGCAGCGCACAGCTATTGGACGTGCATTAATTCACCGGCCTGCACTTATTTTGGCCGACGAGCCGACCGGCAATCTGGATTCCAAAGCTTCCAGGGATGTCCTGGAACTGCTGAGCCAGTTGAGCCATGAAGAAGGAACGACCATTATCATGGTGACGCATGACCCGATTGCGGCGAGTTATTGCGACCGCGTGCTGTTTATCAAAGACGGCGAATTTTTCAATGAAATTTACGGGGATGAACGCCGCCAAACATTCTATCAAAAAATCCTCAACGTATTATCCTTATTGGGAGGCTCTGTGAATGACCTTTCGCCAACTCGCCTTCCGTAACGTTTTCCGGAACTTGCGAAGCTATGCGGCTTTTCTCTTGGCCAGTGTATTTTCAGTAATGGTATTTTTCATTTATTCCATGTTCATCTTTCATCCGCTGTTTGAGGAAGAGGGATTCCGCGAACTCGTTGTACAGGGCATGTTCATCGCAGAAGTTGTCCTATATATTTTCACGCTGTTCTTTTTATTTTATTCATTGAGCGCCTTTTTGCAGGCGCGCACAAAAGAATTCGGCGTCCTTATGCATTTGGGGATGAGCAAAAAACAGCTGAACAAACTGGTGTTTTTCGAGACGATGATTCTCGGCGGCTTGTCGACGGCAGCGGGCATCTTGTTCGGTTTTGCTTTTACAAAGTTTTTCTTTATGATCGGCCGTGAGATTATGCAGCTGGAAGAGCTGCCGCTGTATTTTTCGTGGCAGCCATTCTTGCTGACCATCGGCGCATTCGCCAGCTTGTTTATTATCATTTCCATTATCAGCGTGTCTTTTATCCGGACCAAACGGGTTGTGGATTTGCTGGAAGGGTTTTGGAAAACGGAAGAGCAAGCGGCCTATTCACCTGCCTTGTCGGCGTTTGGCCTTGTGCTTCTCGGCGTTGCTTATTTTCTGGCAGCGACCGTGACCGACCGAACCGTCTACTTGATGGTGTTTATCGTTCCGCCGCTTGCCACGATCGGTACGTATTTATTTTTTACGCATTCGATCCACACGTTTCTGCAATTGTATAAAAAGCGCCGCAGCATTTATTGGCATAAAACGAGGCTTGTGTCGCTGGCGGAAGCAGCAGTAAAGTTAAAAGACAGCGCCCAAATGTTTTTTATCGTCACGATCGTTTCCACTGTAGCGTTTCTGACAGTCGGAACGCTCGCTTCATTTACGTCGTATACAGCTGAATTTCGCGAAAGCAATCCGTTGGGACTCATATACATTTCGTTTGAAGGCAATAGGGAAGAACAGCAGCAAGTGAGCCGTTTGTCGGAGCAGCTCGAATCAGAGCGCCTCGACTATACGTTGGTGCAATTGGACGTCAAACGCCAAACTTCGTCATCAAGCGGCAATGACGTCGACATCATGTCTTCGGCTCAGTTTAACCAGCTTGCTCTTGCGCTTGGCCATGAACCGGCTGAGCTGGCCAAAGGCGAAGCGATGTTCGTGCCGTTTTCGCAGGAATCACTTCGTGAACTGCAAAACAGTTTTGCCCAAACTGAGCTGATGGAAAGCGGCATTGCATTGACGATCGACCGAACTTATCCGCAAGTGCTGTTTCCATCTCAAACACTCAACGCCAACACAATCATCTTAAACGATAAGGATTTTTTGAATGTGGAGGAGCCGCTTATGGGATATCCGCCAAACGCATCGGATTTTCGCTATTACGCTTTTCATGTGCCGGATTGGACCGAAACAGTTGCAATCGGGGAAGAGCTTCGCGTGCCCATCAGTGAAGCGGTGGCCAGTGGGAATTTCTCCAGCCTCAATTATTACTTTGAAAATCCGGGATATGAATACCGCTGGTTTAAATCCTCATTTGCACTCCTGCTGTTTATCGGCTTGATGGTGGCAGCGGTGTTCCTATTGGCAGCAGGAAGTTTCATTTATTTTAAATTATATACAGGACTTGACCGCGACCGCCGCCAATATCAGCTCATGGTACGGCTTGGCATGACTGAGCGGGAACTTGGAAAAATCGTCAACCGCCAGCTTGTGCCGCTGTTTTTCCTGCCTTGGGCTTTGGCGCTGCTCCACAGCGCGTTCGCGTTTATTTCTTTGCAAGTTGTCTGGGATGAATTCGCGGAGCTGTCCATTCTTTCTGAAATGGCAATTGTGCTTGGCGGGTTCACGATCATGCAGTTGTTGTACTTTTTTTTAATTCGCTGGCGTTATGTCGCTCATCTGAAAGCCAATTAGTGAACTTGGGCTGCCGCTTGTTTCGGCAGCTTTTTTAATTGGGGATTTTTAGGATGTTGTATTGTCTGAACATTTATTTTATAATGGAAACGTCAGAATATGAATGAATATTCATTCAATAGAAAGAGGGATAGCGATGAATTTGGGAGAACGCGTTCATGAAATCGCACAACAAGAAGCAACCCGGATTGCCTATACGTTCATGGGCAACAAAACCACTTACGGGGAATTTGACCAGTCCGTTTCAAGATTTGCCGGTGCATTGCAAAAACTCGGCGTGGAAAAAGGGGACCACGTCGCTTTTCTGTTAGGCAATACACCTCATTTTCTCGTTTCGCTTTATGCTGTGATGCGCCTGGGCGCTACGGCCGTGCCGATCAATCCGATTTACACGCCAGATGAAATTGCTTATATTTTAAATAATAGCGATGCCAAAGTCGTTGTGGCATTGGATGCACTGCTGCCGCTTGTCGAAAAAGCGCATCGTGCGCTGCCGGCAGTTGAAGCTTTTGTCGTTTGCGAAACCGATCCTGCAACTCCGGAAAAGATGGCGCAGCTGCCACAGGAAGTCAGGCATAAAGTGCAGTCTTTTGCGGCGCTGTCTTCGACCGCCGAGGCGTTTTCAGGAACGGCAGCTACCGAAGAAAATGATAACGCTGTCATCTTGTATACGTCCGG
>JASKZU010000265.1 GCA_030147455.1 Planococcus sp. (in: firmicutes)
TTCGCCAACGGCTTAGCGATCGTTTCATCATTCATGGAATCATAGCCTGTGTCCGGCCCAAGTTCATTCAGCATTCTGGTGTTGTTGTTGCGCAGCGCGTTGATATGGAATTGCATGATCCAGCCGTGCTCTGCATACAGTTTGCCAAGAAACAGCAATGTGTGGGATTTGAAGATGGCTTCTCCTTCATCCGAAACTTTCTCGCCTTCCAGCGCGCGTTCAAAATATTCTTTCGCTTCATCTTCCGTAGCATCGGCATAAACTACTTTATCCAGCGCATGATCGGAAACGCGGCCGCCGACTGAATGGAAAAACTCCACTCTCGACTTCAGCACAGCCAGAAACGAGCTATAGGAATCGATATGTGTATCGGCGGATTCCTGCAGCTTCCGGACCCAATCAGCGAATCCTTCTTTGTTGATCTCGAGTGCCTTGTCAGGACGGAAACTTGGAAATACATCCGTGTCAAATCCGGATTCTTCTCTAAGCTTGATATGATACTCGAGGCTGTCGGCCGGATCATCTGTCGTGCAAATCACTTTTACTTTAGAATTGCGGATAAAATCACGCGCCCGGTAGCCGTCACCTGCGAGCAGCCCGTTTACTTTTTCCCAAATTGCCGGACCGGATTTTTCATCGAGAATATCATCGATGCCGAAAAAACGTTGCAGTTCTAGATGGGTCCAGTTATAAAGCGGGTTGCCGATCAACAGCGGGACTGTTTTTGCCCAGGCCATGAATTTATCATAATCACTGGCACTTCCCGTAATCAGTTCCTCGGCCACGCCATTGGCGCGCATGACGCGCCATTTGTAATGGTCTCCGTAAAGCCAGATGTCCGTAATGTTTTTAAATTGCTTGTTTTCGAATATTTCTTTCGGGCTTAAATGGCAATGGTAATCGATGATCGGCAGTTCTTTTGCATAGTCATGGTAAAGGCGGACCGCTGTTTCATTTTCCAGTAAAAAATTCTCACCCATAAATGTCTGCATGTAATACCCTTCTTTCCATTTTATAAATTCAGCAAATCCACGTGTTTGCCGATATGGCTGATCAATGCTTCACGGTAGGCTTGTTCGTTGTCGTTCAGCGCATTGAAAAATTCGTCTTTGAATATGAAGTTGCCTTGGTCATTTTTTGCTGTCAGTAAAATCCCGTAGGTTACGTGCAGCACTTGGCGCGCCGCATCGTTGTCCATATAACCGGCCAATTGCTCGTCGCTCACGCTATCCAATGCGTCGATGCTGTCCAAGTCTGGTGTAATATGGTAATATTTCAACGCTTCGTCCAAATGATCCATGGCATACGTGTGCATGCGTCTGTACAAATCCGGTTTGATCCGGGCAATGGCGCGAACCGCTTCCAGCCAGTTAGTGCCGGCTGTTTTCACGTGCAAAATGCCTTTCGTGTATTTCGAAATAATCGGGAATACCGAGAATTTGTCGCTTCCGGAGTGAATACTCAGTTTGTAGCCGAAATGCTCGGCAATGGCCGCATGTTCACTCAACTCGCGTTCGAATTGTTCTACGTCGCCGATATAGTCAATGCCTTTTTGGAACTCGCCGCAAAATCTCGGCGCCAAACTTGTTACGAGCACATTTTTTGATTTGAGTTCGTTTGCCACGAAAAAGTGCGAATCAGGCGATGTCACCGTTTCGGTTTCATCGATCGACAATTCAAAATCAATGTCGCGCCCTGCTTTTGTTATGTACTGCTCGTATACATGCTGTGTGTAGTTTAATGCTTCGCCGTAAATCAGCACGTTTTTCATCAATGTCAATCGATCGAATTCGATCTTCAACCCATTCACATCAAACACTTGATCCAAGTAAATTTCGTTATAGCGGTTCAAGACTTCTTTCGGCAGTTTATCGTATGCATCCTGGATGTCCGCTTCCTCTGCTGTATCGATGTTTTTCTTGATTTGATCCGAGCAGTCGAGTGTCAGCATGGATACACCAAGCGACAGTGCATACTCGATATCTTTTTCTTCCTTGATATGATCGCCATCTGCACCGTACCCGCCTTTATAGCCTTCCTGGAAGACCGCGAAAGCAGCAGCATCCAGCATGTCGTTCATCGAGCGGTTTGTCAGCGTCAATTCGCGGATGCTTTGCTGTGCGAGTATCGGCTTTACTTTTCTGTTTCTTAATGTTTCGATATGGCCGGGCGAGGCGATGCCCAACCGGTCTCCAAGCCCCATGGTTGCTTGTTTGGTGCCGAATGCACGGGGAACGGTATAATCGAAATGTTTGTTCAGCACCAGGCGGTTGGCATGCGTCAAGGCACATACTTTTCCTTTCCCCTCTACGTCTGTTCCTTCCAGTTCCTCAAACAATTCACCTTCACCAGTAGCAACAAGCCACTTGCCTTTATTGTCTTTTACCATTACGACATTTGTGTTGCCAGACTGCGCATGTGATTGGTCGTAAACGGTAACTTCTGAACTGCCTGTCTGCCCTGTTTGGCCTTCTGTAAGTGAGTCAAGCACTGCATTGAAATGTTCCATGAAATTTAACACTCCTTCGTTTATAATGGGTAGTAAGAGCAACAAGGTAACGCTTTCACAATGTCGATCTTTGTCTTGAACATATAAAATAACAACGTTGTAAATATGCTAGTGCAATTTGCTGGATAATATTTTTAAAAATACAAGTGATAAGGTGATGCAAATGACGGTAACGATAAAAGATATTGCAAAGGTGGCTGGGGTCAGTTACTCGACTGTTTCCAAAGCATTGAATGATAGTCCGCTAGTAAAAAATAAAACAAAACGGAAAATTGTCGCCTTGGCAGATGAAATGGGCTATGCACCGAACTTTGCGGCGCAGCATCTTGTATCCCGGAAGTCAAGAATCATTGGGTTGATCTGGCCGACGATTGAACGCGTCGTTCTCGCGACGCTCGTGACCAAGATCAGCCATGAAATAAACAAAACGCCTTATTCAATGATTTTGTCGGTTGACCCGATTGATAAATCACTCGACACATTCAAGAAATACAAAGTGGACGGCGCCATCTTGTTTGAAGAAGATGCACGAGTTCAAATCACGAACTTCCCTTCCCCCATTTTGGTTTACGGGGTCGCCGGCACGCTTTCTTCTGACTATCCTGTCGTCGACCCTAATCACCAGCAAGCCATCTTACAAGCTGTTACTTACTTGTATGACTTAGGGCATCGCCGGATCGCTTATGTCGGTTTTATTTCCAAAAACGACCCGCGCCAGATCGGAAAATATTTAGGGTTTATCAACGCCCTCAAAAAGCTGGGGATTGAAGAGCTGAACAAAGGACATGTATTCAATACAGAAGGACTCGATTGGCACGACGGCTATTCTGCGATCAGCCAGCTCGTGGAACTGGAAACACCGGTTACAGCGATCGTAGGAGGAAGCTACGAGATAAGCGGCGGCATTATTCGCGGATTAAAAGACCATAACATTCAGATTCCGCGTGACATTTCACTTATCAGCTACGACAACATTCCTCAAATGGAAAACATGGAAGTTCCGTTGACAAGCGTTGGCGTGACAACCGAACAGCTTGCCAGCAACATCGTTCAAACGGTCATTCAAATGGTCGAAAGCGAAGAGCCGCTTTCCGGCGTGACCATGCTTTCCCCTACATTGGTGGAACGAAAATCCTGTGCCGCTGTAGAACGCTCAGATTGAACGCTTCGGTTTCATACAACCTGCTATCTGTCAAAATGACAGGCAGCAGGTTGTTTTAGTTTTACTCGAACACGCTCGGCAGCCATAGCGTCAGGTTCGGAACATAAGCGACCAGCAGCAAGACCACAAGCATCGCTCCGTAGAAAGGCAGCATGGCCTTGGAGGATTTTTCGATTGAGATTCGCCCGATCGCCGACCCTACAAATAGTACGGCACCTACAGGCGGTGTGACCAAGCCGATGCCAAGGCTCAAAATCAGCATGACTCCAAAGTGGACCGGATCGATTCCAGCTGTAATTGCAACAGGCAGCAAGATCGGCGTAGCAATCAGAATAAGCGGCGCCATATCCATAATCATGCCGAGCAGCAACAGGATTACTAGAATCAGTAAAACCGTAATAAAGTTGTTGGGAGAAATGCTGATCAACGCGTCCGCCACCATTTGCGGAACACGCAGCATTGCCAACAGCCATCCAAAAGCAGAAGATGCAGCAATCAAGAACAGAACCATTGCCAATGTCTTGAATGTATTGTGCAAAATAACGCCCATCCGCTTGATCGGCACTTCGCGGTAAACAAAAAACGCGATGATAAAGGCGTAAAGCGCCCCGATAGCAGCAGATTCTGTTGCTGTGAACATACCGCTTAAAATCCCGCCCATGATAATGACAATCGTAAACAGCCCGAGCAAGCCTTCTCTAATGATTTTCGGGATTTCTTCTCGAGCGATAGGCTCGCCTTTCGGGTAATTTCTTTT
>JASKZU010000273.1 GCA_030147455.1 Planococcus sp. (in: firmicutes)
TGCGACTATAAAAATAAGAGCGAAGAAACCAAAGGAAACGACGAATCCCATTCCCGCATCGATAGCATCGTTGCGTTTGGACTGGACGTTTTGTTCAAATTCATTCATTGAAAATCCCTCCTAATGGATTTTATTATAAGCCAATAAAGCTGAAAAATCCATATTGAACTACACATTGTCCACTGAATCTGGAAGCCGTCACATAACTGTCAAATGCATAAACCTCTCGACAGGCAGACCGAACGCCGAAATTCCGGTATAGTAGAAGTTAAAGGAAGTGAAATGCATGATTACATCTGTATGGAAATCGATCCGGGCAGGCAAAATTGATCCGGTTTATTTGATTGTAGGCAGTGAAAGCTATTTTATTACCAAAACGCTCGAACTGCTTAAAACACAGCTGGCAGATTCGTCTGAACTTGATATGACAACGTATGATTTGGACGAAGTGCCGGTAGGGCATGTTGTAGAAGAAGCCGACACGATTCCGTTTTTCAGCGGCCGCAAGCTGATCATCGCCCGCAATGCTTCTTTTTTGAAAGCGGCAGAACGCGGCAAAGAAAAAATCAACCACGACCTGAAGAGCTTGGAATCCTGGCTCGAACACCCTCCCGCTTCAAGCGTCACGGTGTTTATCGCACCCTACGAGAAACTGGATGAACGAAAAAAAATCGTCAAGCTTATGAAAAAGCATGTCGTACTGATTGAGGCGAAAGCGCTGCAGCCGAACGAACTGGAAAGCTGGATGGCGCATGAGGCAAAAACCCACGGCAAAAAGATCGAGCAGCGTGCTGCGCAAAAACTAATTGAACTGGCCGGAACGAATCTGACATTGCTCGCCTCCGAGCTCGAGAAAATGTCGCTGTATTTGGGATCGGAGCAAGAAGAAATTTCAGAGCAGCTGATTGCGGAAATGACATCGCGCACATTGGAGCAGGATGCTTTTAAAATGCTCCAAGCTTATCTGGACGGGGACATTGAAACGGCTCTCAGCGTGTACTACGATTTGCTTCGCCAAAAAGAAGAGCCGGTAGCGCTCGCCGCGCTGCTCGCTTCGCAGATTCGCTTTATGGTTCACGTGTATTATTTGCAGAAAAAGGGCTATCATGCACAGCAAATTTCCAAACAGCTTAAAGCACATCCATACCGCGTTAAATTGCTGGTGGAAAAACGCCGGCAAATTTCCGAACAGCGCTTGCTTGAAGTGCTCGGGGACTTGGCGGATATCGACTTGCAGCTGAAAACCGCATCCGGCAATCGTGAACGCGTCCTGGAGTTTTTCTTGATGAAGCGGGCGGGGCATGCCAAGCAACTTTCGCGTTCGATTTAAAAAAAATTTATGTCTACAAAAAAAGCCAACCCGTTGCCGGGTTGGCTTTTTGGTGCGTTTTACGCTTTTTTCATAAGGCTGGCTTTTTTGCGGGCTGCAGTGTTTTTGTGAAGCAAACCTTTAGAAGCCGCTTTTTCCACCTGCTTGATGGCTGCTTTTACAGAATCAGCTTTGTTTTCTTCATTGTTAGCTACAGCTTGATCAGCCTTTTTAACAGAAGAACGCATTGCGGATTTAACAGATGAGTTCTGAGCATTTTTCGTATCGTTCGTGCGAACACGTTTGATTGCAGATTTAATGTTTGGCATATCTTTCACCTCCTAGACAATTAAAGCAGTGGCGAGGTCGCCCTTGCCCTTCAGTGTCTCTATACAACAAAAGTTATTTTATCAAATTGGGCGGATGAATGCAATAGGTACGTGCAAAGAAGTTCGCCTTGACAGTGATAGTTATGCGGTCGTTCATTGCTCAATGCCTATCCAACTGCTATAATTTAAAGTAGTTTATATGGGAGTGAAGAAAATGAATCAAGAACAGAGAATCGCGAGACAACAGAAGATCCGCAACTTTTCCATCATCGCACACATCGATCATGGAAAGTCGACGCTTGCCGATCGCATCTTGGAAAAAACCAATGCATTAACAGCGCGCGAAATGAAATCGCAATTGCTCGACTCCATGGATTTGGAGCGCGAGCGTGGAATTACCATCAAGTTGAATGCCGTCCAGCTGAACTACACGGCAAAAGACGGAGAAACATATATTATGCACTTGATCGACACGCCAGGCCACGTCGATTTCACGTATGAAGTATCCCGGAGCTTAGCCGCATGCGAAGGAGCAGTCCTCGTAGTGGACGCTGCCCAAGGAATCGAAGCCCAGACGCTTGCCAATGTTTATCTGGCGCTCGACAACGAGCTCGAAATCCTGCCGGTCATCAACAAAATTGACTTGCCTGCAGCCGATCCGGAACGTGTGCGCCAAGAAGTAGAAGATGTCATCGGACTGGATGCGTCCGAAGCGGTTCTTGCTTCCGCCAAAGCAGGCATCGGCATAGAAGAAATTCTGGAGCAAATCGTCGAAAAAGTGCCGGCGCCTACAGGCGATCCTTCAGCACCGCTGAAAGCATTGATTTTTGATTCGCTTTACGACCCATACCGCGGAGTGGTAGCGTATATCCGCATCGTGGAAGGAACCGTCAAACCAGGGGACAAAATCAAAATGATGTCAAACGGCAACGAATTTGACGTGATCGAGGCGGGTGTCTTCACGCCTAAAGCGACGCTGCGCGATGAGCTGACAGTCGGAGACGTTGGCTTCTTGACAGCTTCCATCAAAAACGTTGCCGATTCGCGTGTCGGGGATACGATCACGCTCGCGAACAACCCTGCAGAACAAGCTTTGCCGGGCTACCGCCGCTTAAATCCGATGGTGTACTGCGGGCTTTATCCGATCGATACGTCCAAATACAACGATTTGCGGGATGCACTGGAAAAATTGGAGCTCAACGATGCGGCTCTTCAATTCGAACCGGAATCATCCCAGGCACTCGGCTTCGGCTATCGCTGCGGCTTCCTCGGCTTGCTTCATATGGAAATTATCCAGGAGCGCATTGAACGTGAATTCAACATTGATCTCATCACGACAGCGCCAAGCGTAATTTACAATGTCCACATGACAGACGGCGAGATCTTGAACATCGACAACCCGGCCATGATGCCGGATCCACAAAAAATTGATTATGTAGAAGAGCCATATGTTAAAGCAACCGTTATGGTTCCGAATGATTTTGTCGGCGCGGTGATGGAAATCTGCCAGAAGAAACGCGGCAATTTCCTGACGATGGATTACTTGGACAATTCTCGTGTCA
>JASKZU010000281.1 GCA_030147455.1 Planococcus sp. (in: firmicutes)
GAAGAAGGCGGTTCAAGCGCCAACAAGCATTTTACGGAAGACCATGGCACTAAGCTGTTCCTGAACCGCAATTTGCAATTCAAGGAATTTACGCTCCGCAGCATCGGCGACAACGTAGAAATATGGGTAGCCAATGATTTGGCGTACGGCCCGAACAATCCGAAACCGGCCGATATCGTCACGCAAGCACAAGTGGACAAACTGAGTGCAGAATTCGATGATAACATCTATCCAAAAGCGACCGAATTCTTCGGAATGCCGGATTCGCTGGATGGCTCGAATTCGCCGCTTCCGGGAATGGTCGGGCTGGAAGATGGCTACTACGAAGGTTCAGATAAAATCATCATGCTTGTCGACAATGTACAGGACCAGGGATGGAACGACCCGTCTTATCCATTTTTCGTTGCCGGCTTTTTCTGGCAGACACTTGAGAACTACACAGACCGCAATATTATCACCATTGACACCAATTCATGGGAAACCCGTCTTGAAGATACATTCTACGGAACGACAATACACGAATTGCAGCATTTGATTCATGCAGACAACGATCCTTCAGAAGAAACATGGCTGAACGAAGGAATGTCCACTTTCTCTGAATTCTTGGGCGGTTACGGCCACGGGGAAGGCTCCATCAACTTTTTCCTGGATCATCCTGAAAACTCGCTGGTCAACTGGGACGAGCATGCAAACACCGAGACAGGTCCGGAAACCATTGCTGACTATGGCCAAGTTTACCTGTTCACGCTTTATATGTACGACAAGTTTGGCCAGGAATTTATTCGTGAACTGGCAACGGATGGCAATACACAAGGCATAGCGAGCGTTGATAAAGTACTGAAAGATTATGGAACAGATAAGACGTTTACCGAGCTGTACCAGAACTTTGTGACAGCATTGACGCTTGATGACGGCAGCGTCAGCAGCGATTATCAGTTCGACAGCATCGATTTGCGCAATTTGCCTGTCGGCAACGGTGTGCGTGGCAAAACCGTCGATTTTGAAAAAGCTAAAACATTTGAAAAAGAAGGCGTGCCGGCCTGGGGCGGCGACTTCAAGGAGTTCGACCTTGATCGCACAGTGCGCGGTATGAAGTTTGACGGCGTCGAGTTTTTGCCGCTGCAATGGCAGTCCGTCAACAATCCGCTTGATGCGTCAGAACAAGTGCTTCACGCAAATAACGGAGATGAAGCGGACCAAGCGCTGATCTTCGGGGCATCGGTTCCTGCAGACAATCCGGTGCTGAGCTTCGATCACTACTATGATATCGAAGAACAATGGGACTTTGCGGCTGTTCAAATCTCTACTGACGGCGGAGAATCATGGAAATCTCTCAGCAACGCCAATACGCGTTCGGATGTTGTAACAGAGGGACACCCAACAATTAAAGGCAACTTGACGGGCTTTACCGGCCATAAGCTAAACTGGTCGACCGAAACATTTGATTTGTCTGCGTACGCCGGAAAAGACGTGCTCGTGTCGTTCCGCAACATGACGGATTGGGGACATAACGATGCCGGCTGGTTTGTGAAAAACATCGAATTGGGCAATTTTAAAGCAGGTGGATCTTCTGTTGAACCGTTCCAGTCGCTTGGCGAGCTGAAAGGCGAGTATGTCGACTTCACGACAACTTTCATCCAAACAAAGAAAAACGGAAATCAACGTGTGTTCCATATCGATCCGTTTAATGTAACGGAAAAAGAAGCGTTGAACCTTCAACAAGTTTTGCGAGAAGGCAATTTGAAAATGATCACGTCCTACGCAGCAGCACCGGACCAAAAAGAAGCAAAAGACTTTACGTACGAAGTGCTGTTCAAAGAAGACAAGGCGAAAAAAGCCAAAACACAAAACAACAAACAATAATGAGCGAAAGAGCGGACAAGTGTCCGCTCTTTTTTGTTTTTCTTCTGTATCTTTGCGACTGAACAATTCGTTTTCTAAAGAACAAATGCAAAAAAAGAAAAATATAAAGCATTCTGGCTTGTAAAATTAGTACATATCATGTACCATAAAATAAATAGTACAGGGGGTATACTAATGTCGAAAGAATTATATACAGCTTACGCCAAGTTCAGCGAAGCAATTTTGGAAGTGAATGCTTACGTATCCGATGTATTCGGCGACAACGAACAGTTAAAGCCTTACTCGCCGCAGCAGCTTCAGACGCTGCGGATCATTAATAAATACCGCATCATTTCGCAAACGGAAATTGCCCAGATTCAAGGCGTTTTCAAAACCGCCATTTCCAACCGCATCAAAAAACTTGAGCAAGACGGGCTGATCACCATTGTGTCGGATCAGGACCTTAGAAAAAAAGCAGTCTCCATTACGCCAAAAGGCAGTGAGCTGCTGAAAGTCAGCGAATCAGCCATTTACGAGAACTTGAACCAGTTGTTGGGAGAGCGCTTTACGAGCGAAGAAATCATTACATTCACGGCACAGCTTGACGAAATTGTTGACTGCCTGAAAAAAGAAAAGAGTGCTGAACAGCAATGATGAACGAACTGAAAACTGTTTTTACGAAGAAACTGCTGATCATTTCTTTAATAGCGGTCATGTTTTTGCCAGTCATTTATAGTGCGTCTTTTCTTACCTCGATGTGGGATCCTTATGGGAAAACCGAAGCGCTCCCGATTGCCGTGGTTAACGAAGACCAGGCAGCCGAGCTAAACGGCGAAACGATCGAACTGGGAAAAGAAGTAGAAGATGAGCTGGCGGGCAACGACTCGTTTGAATGGCATTTCGTCAGCGCCGAAAACGCAAAGACCGGTGTTGAACGAGGAGATTATTATGCAGTCATTACGATGGCTTCGGATTTTTCCGAAAATGCAGCCTCGCTTTTGTCATCAGAACCGAAACAAATCACGTTGGATGTCACGACCAATCCGGGCTATAGCTATTCCGGAAAGTCGATCGCTGATAAAAGTGCATTGGCGGTCGAGGATGCAGTAGCTTCCGAAGTACGCGAACTCTACACCAAAAAGGTGTTCACAACCGTAAACGAGCTCAATGACGGCTATGTCAAAGCATCAGATGCCACTCTTGAACTAAATCAGGGCTCTCTTGAGCTGGAAGACTCGATCGGCCAGCTCACCGGCGGCATGTCTGCTTTAGCAGCGCAAACCCCGCCTGTTATCAGTACAGAACTGGAAAACTGATGGAAGCGAGCGGGCAAATCGGCCAAGGTATGGGGCAAGTGGCTGAAGGCGCAGAAAGCTTGAGCGACGAACTGGCCGGTGCTTCGGAAGAATTGGCCGACTATGCATTCGAGCCTGTAAATGCAGAAAAAATCAGCGATCCGGTAGAGATCAACGAACAAACCATAACGAATGTCGACAACTATGGACAAAGTTTTGCTCCTTATATTATCGCTTTGAGCCTGTTTGTCGGGTCGATCGCTTTTTCAACGGTTTATCCGTTCCGTTCGCAATACAAAGAAGCAAAAAATTCATTTCGCCTATGGGCAAGCAAGTTTTTTGTTATTCTGGCGCAAGGCACGCTGCAAGGGCTTTTGCTGGCGGTGTTTATCCTGAAAGTACTCGAAGTGCCGGTAGAGAACGTATCGTCGTTCTTGTTGATCGTCTTGGTCATTTCGAATGCATGGATATTCCTGTTGTCGTTCTTAGTGGCTGCTTTTGACAAGGTCGGGAATTTTCTTGGAATTTTATTGCTGGTGCTGCAGCTCGGAGCGAGTGAAGGAACATTTCCGATTCAATTGACGAACGGTTTTTTCCAGGCGGTTCATCCTTATTCACCTATGACTTATGCAATCAAAGCATTAAGAGAATCGATTTTTGGATTTGAAGGCAATGTGCCTTTTGGACAGTCTGTCATTATTCTTGCAGTCCTATGGCTCGTTATGGCTTTCTTGTTATGGGCCGTTTACTATTTCCGCTTTGACCGCAAAACGGAAGATGCTGCAGCCGTTGCCGACTGACAGCCCCGCTTTTTCTTTAGGAAAAAATGGCGGTGTGATAAGATGGAGTCAGAATTTCTTTTTGAAAGGAAGAGGACTGTGTCAAAAAAATTGGATGCGTTTTTGCAAGAAAACCTGAGCGAACTAAAAGAACAGGGATTATACAATGAAGTAGATCCGGTCGAAGGGCCGAACGGGGCCATCATCAAAGTTGCCGGCAGCGAACTGATCAACTTGTCATCGAACAACTATCTGGGATTGGCGACCGATGAAGAGCTCAAGCAAGTGGCGATTCAAGCAGTCAAAGACTACGGCGTTGGTTCGGGTGCAGTCCGCAGCATTAACGGCACACTTGATCTTCACGTCAAGTTAGAAGACAAGCTGGCAGAATTCAAAGGCACCGAAGCGGCGATTTCGTTCCAGTCTGGCTTTAACTGCAATATGGCAGCGATTTCCGCCGTCATGGACAAAAACGATGCGATTCTTTCCGATCAACTGAACCACGCGTCGATCATCGACGGGTGCCGCTTGTCCAAAGCGAAAATCATTGCCTATAAGCACTCCGATATGGAAGATCTTCGTGCAAAAGCAAAAGAAGCGACAGAATCCGGCCTTTACAACAAAGTGATGGTCATCACAGACGGCGTCTTCTCGATGGATGGCGACATTGCAAAGCTCCCAGAGATCGTGGGAATCGCCAAAGAATTCGATCTCATCACCTATGTGGATGATGCACACGGATCGGGCGTAACTGGAAAAGGCAAAGGAACCGTGAAGCATTTCGGCCTTGAAAAAGAAGTCGACATGCAGATGGGCACATTGTCTAAAGCAGTGGGCGTTGTCGGCGGCTATGTCGCGGGGAAGAAAAACCTGATCGACTGGCTGCGTGTCCGTTCCCGTCCGTTCTTGTTTTCCACGGCGGTTACACCGGCTGATGCAGCTGCAACGATTGCCGCGGTCCAAAAAATCATCGATTCTACAGAGCTGCACGATAAGCTGTGGGATAACGGCGATTACTTGAAAAAAGGCTTGAAAGAGCTGGGCTTTAATATCGGCGATTCGGCCACGCCAATCACGCCGTGCATCATCGGCGACGAAAAACTCACACAGCAATTCTCGAAGCGCTTGTTCGAAGAAGGCGTGTATGCGAAATCAATCGTCTTCCCGACGGTCCCACGCGGCACTGGGCGCGTGCGCAATATGCCGACAGCGGCGCATACAAAAGAAATGCTCGACGAAGCCATCCAAACATACGGCAAAGTCGGAAAAGAACTGGGCGTCATCAACTAATAAAACCCTGCACAGCTTTTGCTGTGCAGGGTTTTTTGCATCACTTCAAGCGTAGGGGAAGTTTGAAGGAAAAATACAGGTGGGTGAAGGACTTTGCTTCAAGAACTTCTTCCTTATTCAGATACATGGATCCTTATCAAAAAAGGTATTTTAGAAAACCGGATGTCATCAATCCGAAGAGCATGCCGGCAAGAAAAATGAGAAAGAGTTTGAGTTTTCTGTTCATGGCTTTCCCCTTTCTTAGCGAGTGATCAAATATGCCTTTATATTCAGCATTCCACTGCCAGGTTCAAATAAACATTTTTTGGAAACACATCAAAACCCCTCTGTACAGCTAATGACTGTGCAGAGGGGTTTCGTTTAGATTGAAGCTATTCAGACTGCTGGGCATGAAAGTAAATCGAGGCAAACACTTTGGCTGCCGTATTCATGGCTTGCTCGTTAAAGTCAAAATTCTCGTGATGGTGCGGATACACAAGCGCTTCGTCGTCCATTTTTGCGCCGACAAAAAAATACGCGCCTGGTTTTGCTTGTGTATAGTAAGAAAAATCTTCCACCGGCATGATCGGATCGATTTCAATGACATTTTTTTCGCCGATGACCGGGCGTGCAGCAGTGCGGACAAGTTCCGCTGCTTCCGGGTGATTCCACAGCGAGTCATAGCCGGTTTCGATCATGACTTCAGCGCGTGCGCCCATGGCCGCTGCTACATTTTCAGCAATCGCCCGAACCCGCTCGCCCGCGAGTTTGCGCAGCTCAGGATCAAATACGCGGATGGTTCCTTCCATGACCGCTTTGCTTGGAATGACGTTGTCGGCGTCTCCCGCATGAAACTTGCCGATCGAGACAACCAGTTC
Source organism: Planococcus sp. (in: firmicutes) (assembly GCA_030147455.1). Taxonomy (GTDB): domain Bacteria; phylum Bacillota; class Bacilli; order Bacillales_A; family Planococcaceae; genus Planococcus. Next base: position 6,064 of record JASKZU010000281.1, read on the forward strand.
TTTTAAAGGATCGGCGTTTCGGCTGACCACTGATTGCAGCGCAATCATGATATGGCTGGCTGCGAGAATCGGATCGATGCCTGTATGCGGTTCAGCACCGTGTGTTCCAGAGCCGAAAACATGAATCTTGATGGCGTCTTCTGAAGCTTGCAAGTAACCGTCGCGAAGATATACTTTGCCTGCTTCCATTTTGCTTTGCAGATGGGCCCCAAAAACCAAATCTACTCCATCGAGACAGCCGTCGGCAATCATTGCGCGTGCACCGCCTGGGGACAGTTCTTCGCCGAACTGATGAATCAGCACGACTGTTCCGGGAAGCTCATCTTTGACCGCCATCATGGCTTTGGCAAAGCCAAGGAGGCCGGCGGTATGCCCGTCGTGGCCGCATGCATGCATGACACCGGGTACCGTTGATTTATAAGGGACATCTTTTTGATCGTCAATCGGCAAAGCATCGAAATCGGCGCGAAAGGCAATCGTCTTGCCGGGCTTGCCGCCGCGAATCGTGCCAACGACTCCGCGTCCGCCCACTCCCCGGCGTACTTCAACGCCCATTTCTTCCAAGCGGTCGGCAATATAGGCTGGCGTTTCCACTTCCTGGTGGGATAATTCGGGATGCATGTGCAGATGGCGCCGAATTTTCACCATTTCATTTTGCAATGCATCAATTTGTTCGTATGTATGTTGTGAAATGGTCATCAGGTAAAACTCCTTTTTTGCTTCTTTTTTCTTTTTATACAGCTATTATACGCTGTCTTTCGAGCGACATTCAATTTCATAAGCTTTTTCAATAGGTTTTATAGTATAATCATACAATACTATTCATAAAGCGAGGGCTCAGCATGAAGATAACTCAAGCAAGGCTGCATGCAGTGCGGTTTCCATTGCATGAACCATTCATTATTTCCTATGCCACTTACCCAGATATGCCGTCATTGATTTTAGAATTGGAAACAGAAGATGGCCTTGTTGGATTTGGCGAAGCGGTTCCGGATGAACATGTGACGGGTGAATATTTCGCAGCGAGCTTCGAAGTATTGAAAGAGTTGTTTTTGCCTGCCGTTATCGGCATGAACCCGTTTGATATCGAATCTATTCACCATAAGCTGGACAGCCTGCTGTCGGGCAATCCGGCAGCAAAAGCGGCGATTGATATTGCATGCTACGACTTGATGGGAAAAGCGACAGGCCAGCCGCTGTATAATCTGCTCGGCGGGCAAGCGAAAAGCCGATTGACTTATCCGCGTGTTTTGAGCATCGAGCCTCCGGAAGTGATGGCGAAAAAAGCGCAGCAAGCAGTCGAACAAGGATATGATTCGCTGAAACTTAAAGTAGGGCAGGGCGATGTGCAGTTGGATGTGGAACGGATTTTGGCT
>JASKZU010000130.1 GCA_030147455.1 Planococcus sp. (in: firmicutes)
GTAGTTCCAGCCATATGCTTCAAAACGCTTTTGGACATTTTCAGAAAAGCTCATGGACAAATCGCCATCGAGCGAGATATCGTTGCTGTCATAAAGAACAACCAATTTGTTCAATTGCAAATGGCCAGCAAGTGAGATTGCTTCGCCTGCAACCCCTTCCATCAGATCCCCGTCCCCACATAGCGCGAACGTGTGGTGGTCAATGATGTCCAGGTGCTCTTTATTGTATGTAGCAGCCAAATGGCGTTCTGCCATTGCCATGCCGACCGCCATGCCGATTCCTTGTCCAAGAGGGCCAGTCGTCGCCTCAACGCCGGTTGTATGGCCATATTCAGGGTGTCCTGGTGTCTTGGAATCCCATTGGCGGAAGTTTTTGATCTCGTCCATCGTCAGTCCATATCCGCTCAAGTGAAGCAAGCTGTATAGCAGCATCGAGCCATGGCCGGCTGATAAAACGAAACGGTCACGGTTAAACCATTCCGGATTTTTTGGGTTGTGGTTCATATGCTTTGTCCAGAGTGTATACGCCATTGGAGCGGCGCCCATTGGAAGCCCCGGGTGCCCCGAGTTCGCTTTTTCGATAGCATCGATTGAAAGTGTACGAATGGTAGTAACTGCAAGTTGATCTGCATGATTTGACATAGTGACATCCTCTCTGAAACTAAATTTATTCCTATTTTAGTTTAGTCAACAATGGGAAAGAATACAACGAAAAAAGAATAAGTATTAATTCAAATACTTATTCTCACGTTTATTTTTAATTTTGTCTGGCGTTACATCTTTGCCTTCCGGATCGATGACGGTTACATTTTCGATGGTCCCCCGCATAGATTTCCTGAAGCTTTGCAAGTATTCCTGGCGAAGAGCTGATTGTTCTTTTGCTTCTTCTTGGGAAAGTCCATCACGCTTGGACTTGTTGGCCAGTGCATTGATGCGCTCAATTTTATCTGGAGATAGCACGTAAACTCCCCCTTTCTACTGGTTTATCGTACAAAAAAAGGGGAGAATGTGCAAGATTTCAGCTTTCTTTCATTTGCTGATATTCGCGGTAACGGCGGTGTACGGTCGCTTTGCTCGCTTGATAGCCAAAACCTTGGAGCGTAACCGCAATTTCCTGGAAGGTCAGCCCGTTTGCTTTTAAGCTGACAATTTGGTCGACTGGTAGCTCCAGCCGCTCGCGGCCATCGGGATTGCCTTTGCCCTTTAAATTGCGTTCAGGCTTATAGCCGTTCTCGACGGCGCGCCTCATGCCGCGCTTGATTTTTGCATTATGGATTTTACGCTGGTATTCCTCTACGATGGCGAGTATTTCCAGCACCATATCATCCATGTCGTTAAGCGCTATCGGCCCGTGGTCAGACAGCGTATATACATCCACCTCGTGCTTTTTCATGACATGCAGCAAAGCGATTCGCGCATGACCCCGCCCCAGGCGGGTTTCATCTTGCACGAATACCGCATCGACCTGTTCGGTTTTGATTTGGTTGAGCATCTCCAATAACCCTTCACGGTCCATCTCATATCCGCTGTGTTGGTCGGAATATACTTCTTCCGCTAAATAGCCCTGCTCGAACGCAAACTTCAACAATTCTTCTTCCTGCCGCTCAAGCGAACTTTCCTGCTCATCTTTTGCCGTGCTTACACGGCAATAAATCAAAGCTTTCTTTTTCATTCGGCATCACCTGCATAAAATTTTGGTTTGTCCGGTGAATAATCCAACTGATCAACTGGAATCTTCAGCGATTGGCCCGCTACGATTTTAGTTGTCCTTAAATTATTCATTTCCATGATGTCCTCTATCCACTTATGGTGAGGCGTATTTCCGCTGAACGATTCAGCCAGCTCCCATAGCGTATCACCTTTTTCGATTTCAAGCTCGCTGAACTCCTGTTTTTGGGCATTATGGCTAATCACTGAATAGAAAGTGAATACAACGATCAATGAGAAAAAGAAAACCAAATATGAATTCTGCTGAAAAAATTTCATTGATTCTGCCTCCTTTAAGAATATTTGTTCGGAATATATGTTCTCATATTAAAGCGAACAGGTGTTTCTTGTCAAGATTAAATTCGAACCTATGTTTGCATTTCAATAAACGAGTTGTTATACTAAACATAGGTAGACTTAAAGAAATCCTATTAAAGAGGTGAAACTGGTGAAGAAAGTATCTAAGCGTCAGGAAGACATCCTGAATTTCATAAAAGATGAAGTACGTGCAAAAGGTTATCCGCCGTCTGTCCGTGAAATCGGCGAAGCTGTAGGATTAGCTTCCAGTTCAACTGTTCACGGTCATTTGGCTCGGCTCGAAAGCAAAGGGCTGATCCGCAGAGACCCGACAAAACCAAGAGCCATCGAAATCATTGGCTCTGAAGAAGCTCTAATTGATAAAAGCCCTGTTCTTCATGTACCGCTTGTCGGTAAAGTTACAGCTGGACTTCCGATTACGGCCATCGAAAATGTAGAAGAATATTTCCCTTTGCCTCAAATTTACGGCACTGAAGAAGATCATATCTTTATGCTGGAAATCATGGGTGAAAGTATGATCGAAGCCGGTATCCTTAACGGCGATTATGTCGTCGTCAAGCAGCAGCAAACCGCAAACAACGGTGATATCGTGGTAGCCATGACCGAAGAAAATGAAGCTACCGTCAAACGGTTTTTCCGCGAAGACAATTACTTCCGCCTGCAGCCGGAAAATTCCTCGATGGACCCAATCATCGTTGAACAGGTTAGCATTTTGGGCAAAGTGGTCGGCGTTTACCGTCAAATCCATTAAAATTCAATGCACGAAAAGAACCATAGAAAAAAGGAGGAATTTGCTTCCCTCCTTTTTTCTATGGTTCTTTCATTCATAATTATGTTATGTAAACAAATATTGAATAAAAAAACCGGCTGAACAAATTGCCGGTTCACTGATAAAAGATTACTGGCCTGCTATTTCATCAATAACAATGTACTTGACCATGTTGATCGTAATCCGGTAGATCTTGCCGTTTTTATGATCTGTGATTTCATAAGTGCCATTAGACGGGATTTGGCTCATGGCTGATTCCTTGTCGATGGCTTTTACTGCATGAACAATGGAATTTCCCTGATCAAAGAAGAATTCTACTTGAAACGTTTTCATCGAGAGTCCTCCCTTCAAAAAGAATGGTTCGCAGTTTCTAGTGTAGCACAGTTTTGCCTGCAGTTAGTTTTGCCACTCTTTAAAGATCATAACTTTTAGCGCGAGCATTTCCTCTTCTGACAAGTCTTCTTCCAATTTGACCATGACGTCCTGCGCCGACATCTCATCGGTTTCGACTGCCTCTTTCATTTTCAGCAAGTTCCGGAACCCGACCTTTTTGATTACTACATTTGCTGCTTCTTCTTTTGTTTCAAAGGCAAGGTCTTCCTGAGGCGGGATTTCCAAACTATTGAAGGTCGTCTGCTCTTCAAGTGCCTGTACATCTTCTTCAGTCAGAATGCCCTCCGATACTTCTTGTTCTGCAGGAGCTTGTTCATCCAACTGTACTTCTAATTGTTCCATATAGGCGGAAACATTAGGATCGGACTCAATCTGGCGCACCATTTCTTCCATCTTGCCGCTTTGTTCCAGCTGTTGGAATGCTCGTTGGGCTACTGCTTCTGTCGACAAGTTCGGCCCGACTGCATATATGGCAATTCCGCTGAATGAAAAAGCAATCAGAAAAACAATGATGATATTCAAAAACCGCATCGTATTCCTCCCAAGCTTTTAATTTCCATTGATTGAGTAAAATCTTACCACATTTCCAGTTCCTATGGGAGAGAAGGAAGAATCATTTAAGTTGAATAACTGCTATTTTGCTTTCAATAAAAGCCACAAAAAAAGCCACCAATTTTTTGGCGGCTTTTTTCATCAATTTGACGTTACGAAAAGATAAAGTCGATTTGCGGCTGGTCATTCATTTTTTCAGGGTACAACTTAGCAACTTCGGCTATAAACCATTTGGCGTCATTTGTTGCTGATTGCATTGTAATCGACTGTGCGTTTAATTTTCCGGACAATTCATCAATGAGCGCCTGAGCTCTTGAGTCTTCCGTCTCGCCAAAACAAATGAAATCCACCGCAGCTACGTCTTTGTTTAACGTACGCGGCCCTGTAGTGCCGTCTTCCAACGTATCTGAGCCGACAACCGCCAACTGTGGATTGCCTTCTTTATCGAATTGTGCAAGACCGATCGTCTCTGTCGAACGCCCTGCAAGTTTTTCTTTTAACGCGTTTATTTTGTACTCTAACGGCTTGCTTTCATTGTGTTCTAGCAATTGAACAAGATCTTGTGTATCCGCTTCATTGTCGCCTTTGCTTGCGGACATGAGCGTATTCCCTGCTACAAAGAGCTTGATTGCCTGTTCGTTGCGTCCTGCTCCCTGTTCATTTATTGCGAGGGAATCTGTCGCGATCATAACAAACTCTTCTCCTTGTTCTGGAACTGCGCTTACCATCAATACAACTGTCATTGCCACCACTCCTTGTTTGAGATTTTTATTCATCCATTCATTTTTCTCTAAATGGGAACAACACCACTGCTTGAACTGACTCCGCTTGCTTTTTCAATTTCAGGTCAGAAAGAGTCAGATAATAGAAAGTACCCAATCGGCTCTTTTCTCAAACAGGAACAAACTTTCAATACCCGAATATGGTCTATCTAAGTAAATTGGGCAAAAATTGGCCAAATCCGAAAAGATTGATCAACTAAAGACTTTCAAGAAAATACAAAAAACCGTTGGAGCCCTAGAGCCCCAACGGTTTTCATCTTAGTACATTTTCAAGTATTGCTCGCG
>JASKZU010000322.1 GCA_030147455.1 Planococcus sp. (in: firmicutes)
GCGCTTTGTTTACTAAAGCAGTTTTCATCTCAGCATAAGCCGTTCTTTCCCGCCCATTCTCTCGCAGGAAGTTCCTGAAAAAAATCAAATCTTGCCATAGTTCCCCGCTAAACTCTATCAAATGAATAAAATGTGTTTTCACTTTGAATGTCTCGTCAGTAAATTTAGCGAAGACAATTTCATTCGGCCTGACCACTTTTAATCGAAGAAATCCTAAATAAGCAAGTTTTTTGATTAAGTTCTCTTCTACATCCCCCCAACTCTCGAGGCCTACTGCAATATCGATCACTGGTTTAGACGGCATGCCTGGAATCGCAGTACTGCCGATATGCTCGATTCGATCTTCAGGCAATGCTGCGTAATCGACTAGCTCCTGCTTTACGCGGCGGAATTCGTTTTTCCACCTGGCATCATAACAAACAAGCTTAACTTCATTGCTTTTGAATCCCAGTTCCATTACATACCTCCTCGTTTCATTCATTTAGGAAATACCATCAAGTAAGCAAGCGGTACCAAGACTGCAGCGAATATGCCGGCTTCAATCCAAACCCGCTTCCTCGTCACCCCCAGCCGTCTTTCGGTCGACCGGATATTTGCTATGATCAATAAAAATCCTGCAAAGCCTAAAACATAGCTAAGCGAATCCTGATGAACCCATAGCGCCCTTAAAGAAACCAAGCCAATAAAAAGAACGCCGATTTTACTTAACAGCAAATAAAAACGCGGTGCTTCTTTATTCATGTAACCCCTCCTTACTGTTCTCTCTAACTAATCCAAAAAATTCAGTGAGCGGCAGTTTCCGCCCTTCTTTATGCCAGGAATGATAATCACGGAAAACCGATTGAACATCGTTGCCATAACGTTCTTCCACTAAATACTTAATCGATAGAAAGCTTCGCCAATAATCGAAGAAAATACTGGACAAGTCTTTTTCGTACGAACTGCTTCCAAAATCATCAATTGGGCGGTGGCCATACGACTCTTGAAACTCGTCAACCAATTGCTGTTCAACCAACGCTATTTCAAGAAATTCTTTTTCTGTCAGCAAATGTTTTCTCGACAGGTATTCACACATTCCTTCTTCAAACCAAATGCCATCTTGCCGTTCATCGCCAAACTCATCCAAGAACAAATCTGAATGGTGTGTCAGCTCGTGACCGAGTATTGCCAGGATAAAATTATTGGACAACTCCTCATAGAACTTGCGGATTTCTGGCAAAGCTCTGCCTTCCAGCTGGCGGAAGAATAACTTTTGCCATTCTTCTAAATCCGGGGTTATATAAATTAAATCTTTATTCGTGAATGCCGGAATCGGCAGCTCAGAAAATACGGTTGTAGCTGATGTTGCAGAGGTCCAGACGACTGCTTTTGGTTGGTCTACCAATACGTATTCTTCTTCAAGCAGCTTTTGATACTCACTCAATTGTTTTTTAAAGCGCTTTACCATTCTTTCATACTTTTCAACTTCACTTTTTTTCTCGAACGCTAAAATATGCTTCATCTGATTCTCCCTTTCATTTAAATCGACCATTTAGTTCGTTTTTGATATATTCCATTATTCTTCCAATTACTTTAGCATACTTTTTTACTTGAATATACCTTTCTATTTGAGAGCTTTGGTGTAACTCTCTGCTCTGTGCTACGTCTACTTCATATTATCTAATTACTGGATTGGGAGTGCAGTAAATGAGACGACTAATGGTTCTTCTCACAACAATTTGTTTTTTCCTTTTCTTAACCGGATGTTCAAATCAAGACTCATCTCAACCTGTTAAAAACAACGAAATTTCAAACTCGAACATGGAGTTTGAAAAAAGAAATGAATTCCTGAAAATAGAAATAACTGAGAAAAAAGGCGTAGCGGCTATCGTTTATGATGATCCCGCTAACCTGGCCCTTTTTAGTGAAATGTTCTCGAAATCAAAACGAGAACCAGGCATCGCTGATATGGCGGATCCTCACTTTTACGTGAAGGCAACGACTGTCAGCGGAGCGACTGCAGATTTGCAGTTATGGGTGGGAAATGAAAAGATGACAAGCACATGGATGGATATCGATGATACCCACACGGTTTATTCCGTGCCAGCTTCTTACACAAATGAATTGCTTACATTGGTTTCATCGCAACAAGCAAAAAAGGTTCCAGGCAATTAACATGCCTGGAACCTTTTTCTTTGATTGTCGCTCACACTGTTTTGATCATTTTTCTTAACTTATTTTTCTTTTTTCTTCTTTTCTTTCAGTTTTTCTTTGGCTTTCTTTTTGGCTTGTTTTTGCTTTTCTTTGTCTTTTTTCTTTTTCACTTTTTCCTTTTCTTTGTCCTTTTTCCACAGATGGTCTTCTGCAAAAGCAGCGTACAGCAAGTGCCAAGAGTTCCAGTCATGGGCAGCCGGAAGTTCCAGATAGTTGTGCTTGATACCTTCTTTGTTCAACGCGTTGTGAAGGTTTTGGACAGGGTCGATCAGGAAATCCCAGATTCCGACGCCGACCATAACTGAAGGCGATTCTAGATTTTCGTATGAAGCGATGTTGGCAAGTTCATCACCTGTTACGGCATAGCTCCAGATTCCGAAATACGCAAATTCATCTGCATGGTTGAAATACATCCGGTTGGTTGTCATGCCGCCCATCGACAACCCGGCATAAGCGCGTCCTTCCGGGTGATTGGAAACGTTAAAGTTGGATTCAACATAAGGCATGATGTGGTTGAATTGATCTTCTTCAATTTTCTTGAAATCCCAGTTGAAATCCTGGTTGTTCATCGTCACAACGACAAACGGTTCCACCGACCCGTTAGCGATTAAGTTATCGGTAATGTTCGCCACAGCCCCTTCGTTCATCCAGCGCAGTTCGTTGCCGAAGCGGTCGCCGGAATTCCCGTGAGACATATACAGCACTTTATAAGGTTTTTTGCGGTCCGGGTTATAGCCTTCCGGCAAGTAAACCGCAAGCCCCCGTTTATCGCCTGCTGCACCGGTATATGCCACTGTTTCGACAGTTCCTGTTTTCCCATCTGTACGCGGAAGCTCTACAGAACGGTCAAGCCAGTCGCCAGTTCCCATTGTTTTGGCGTCGTATGGAACGTAAATCATACTCGACACACTGGAAATTCCTGTGGTTGTATTCATCAATGTCGGGTTGTTTGGATCGTCCAATCTGGCGGTTGTGCTGCCGTCTGGATTCGTAATGCGGAAATTGTATGTAAAGGCACCACTGGACAAAGGCACTCTGGCTCCCCAAAAGTCGCCTTCCATCGCTTCCATGTTCACATAGTAAGTCGTGTCACTGTTGCCGCCAGCTGGAAACATGCCGGCTTTGTATTCTTCCGGATTGTAAGGGTTTTCAAAACCGTCTTCAATGGTGAAGTGATACATCGTATCGCTGTACAGTTCTACTTTGGTGGCTGCTGAGGTTTCGTCCTCATAAACAAATGTTGCATAGTAACCAGTGGGCGATGCAGCATCTTTTTCCACTGTTACTCCTGGTGCATAGCTGTCAAAACCAGAATCCGGCCCCTCAGCTGCTGATGCAGTTTGGTTCGTTCCAAACAGCGAACCGGCCAAAACAGCGGCCATCGTCAATAAACCCAATTTTTTCATAAACGTGCTCCTTCCATTTTCTTAGATTGACAGAACATAAAGCTGCGCAAAAGCGCATATTAATTGTAATATTTTTAGAATATTTACACAAGTATTCTTTTGTTTATCCATTTTGTGGGATTGTAAAGATATCTAATCAAGTATAATTATTTTTATGTGGCTTTAAAATAGTTGGAGCTTATATAGATCCAATGATATCCTCTAAGATCATACATATTTTATCTACAGAAAGTAATATGTTGCCATGACGTGAAATCAAGAGATTTTTTGGAGGTAGTTTCATGAAGAAATACATAGCAGGATTCAGTATTTCCGCCGGTCTTCTCGTTGCCGGCTGTTCCGCTGAAGACGATTCGGCTCAGGTTGATTCGACCAATGAAGAGATTCAGGAAGAAACTCAGCCTACTGAATCTACAAGTGAACAAACGGAACAGCAAGAACAGCAATTAGAATCGCCATATCAGGAAATCAAGGAGTACTTTGATGCGTGGGAACTTCCTGAGGGCGGCAAGGAAGACACTGAAATGGTCAATGGCATTACCTATGACAATGGCTATACATTCGATAAAAATACAAAAGTATTGATAGCCCGTCTTCACCCAGCAGAAGGCGAACCGGCCGAACCGACTGAAGATCAAAAAGTTGGGGTCATCATGGGATGGCTGCAAGATGCCGCAGCCATCCCTGAACCTGAATATAGAGCTAAAGGAAATGCTGCCGGCCAAGTAGCCAATCCACTTTTCAGGCTCAGTGAGGCAAAACAGCTGAATGATTTTGCCCCGCTCGATGAATGGATTAGCGAGACCGAAGAAATTTTTGCTGGTTTTGACGATATCGAAACCGAGCAAGAAAGAGCAGCGGTATACGCAGAAGGATACGAACGGCTCGAAAAGATGAGCTCGTTGATTCAAAACGATATAAATTAAACCAAAAGCGAGAAGAACCGGTTGGAACTGGTTCTTCTCGCTTTTCGTTTCTTAAGCTCTTTTAAAACGATCCCCTGTATTCATATAAACCAATCCATAGATTAGTAAGAATCCAAACCAAATCAATCCGATAACAAAAAACGCCTGAACTTCAAAGAGTTCGTTTAATAGCCATAATAGTAAGCTTATGCTAAATCCATACATTAGTTTCCCCATAAATTTGCATAGAGCCATTTCATCATACTAGGCTTTGTCTTTCTCAGGCAACAGATTGTACCCTGCAATAAATATGGCGCCTTTTCCGTTCCAAAGAAAAGTGCCAAGCACCAAGAACGAGACCAACCCTAAAAAAGTTGTCACAATGCCTCCCACATCCATTCTCTCCTTCAGTTCAAATCATATTCCACGCGCTGATTCTAGCAATTTCAATTTGCGGTAGTTGTATATAAATTGAGAAATAGATGATACAAATAAAATTACAAAAACAATTCCGAACTGTTCCGAATCGATCC
>JASKZU010000330.1 GCA_030147455.1 Planococcus sp. (in: firmicutes)
GAACCACAAGAAGAAGACTTGTTCAATCTTTTTGCCAACAGCCATCAGGAGATGGGTTTTGAGAATATGACAGCGATGGGCTACCGGGCAGATGATTTGAACTTTGAAGAAAAGCCATTAGGCATGGTGCAGATTCAATACAAACCGTCTGAATTTGATGAATGGGGCGAACAATTAAACATGGAGCTGACGCCTGAAGGCTGGCGCTTTGTTTTCAACAACTAGTATTGATTTTACTCTTCCTATACATCTGTGCTATAATATACAGATGCCAATAAGGTGTATAGGGTAATTTAGATAAAGATTAGGAGCGGTTAACTATGACAAAAACGTATCAAGCAGGAGATCAAGTCTCTGGTAAAGTAACAGGCATTCAGCCATACGGTGCTTTTGTAGCACTTGACGATCAAACTCAAGGACTTGTGCACATTTCCGAGATCACTCACGGTTATGTAAAAGAAGTCAGCGAATACTTGGCTGTTGGACAGGAAGTAGACGTAAAAGTATTGGAAGTCGACGAAAAGTCGAAAAAAATCAGCTTGTCGATCCGCGCGTTGCAAGAGCAGCCGCCGGCAGCAGCACCAAAAAGCGAAAAGCCACGCCAGTCTCTTCAATCACACGTGAATGAAAATGATTCTGAAGGCTTTAACTCGTTGAAAGACAAAATGCAGGAATGGATCAAACGTTCCGGCCAGTAAGCCAACCAAAAACGCCGAGTCGACATTACGTCGATTCGGCGTTTTTTTTGATTTTGCGCAATCGGTATTGAAGGTTTTGGCGGCTCATGCCGAGCGCCTGGGCGGCTTTTGTTATATTTCCTGCGTGCAGGGCCATTGCTTTTTGCAGATAATACATCTCTGCTTCCTGCAAATAATCTTCAAGCGGCAAGAGCTCCTGGCCTGAACGAACAAGAAAGTCTTCCGGCTGCTGTGCGCCGCTGCGGATTTTGGATTTGAAATGATAAGGCAGCATATCGGCAGTGACGGTTTCCTGTGTAGTGATCAATGAAGTGATTTCATCCAGCAGCAATTCAAGTTCTTTTAGATTTCCTGGCCAGTTATAGCTGAGAAACAAGCTTTCCACTTCTGCATCCAAGCCGCGTACGGCCGATCCGACTTTCATGCGGTGGCGGGAAAAGTAATCTTCCGCAAACGGCAAAATATCTTCTTTCCGGTGGCGCAGCGGCTCGACTTTGATGGTCATGGCAGAAAAGAAATAATATAAATCCTTTACCAGCTTATTCGAAGCAATCAGTTCAACCGGGTCATCCCCGACACTGGCAATAAAATAACTGTCGCCCGTTGCATGTTTTTCCACCATATCCAACAGCTGCAGCTGAAGAGCGCGCGGCAGTAAGTCGATGCGTTCGCAGTAGATGGTGCCGTGGTGCATGCGCTTGATTTCTTCTCCTAGTTCTTCGATCAACTGGCCGTCGGTGCCATGGCAGAAAAGAATGTGCATCGGCAAATCAGAAGCGTGCGCCGAATGAATCGCTTCCGCCAATAATTCCTTGCCCGTACCCGACTCGCCTACCAAAAGAACGGGCAGCTTCGCTGCAGCCGCTTTTTGTGCGCGGGCAATGACTGCCTGCATGCTTGCCGAAATGGCCGTCATGCTGGAAAAGGTAATCGGTTCTTCGTATTTTTTCAACGGTTGATAAATCACTTTTTCAAGCGTTGTCACATCACGGGCAAGCTCAATGGCGCCGATCAGGCGGCCGTCTTGGAAAACCGGATAGCTGTCATTGATTGTTGTAATTTCAAATCCTTTGCGGTTCCAATAGGTTTGCTTGATATTCAAAATCGGCGTTTCATTATTTAATGCCTGCAAGAGTGTGCTTTGGGTTTGGTCAAAGCGAAACAGCTCGAGCAGCGAGCGGTCTACGAGTTCTTCAAAATCAAAGCCTTCTATTTCACGCATTTTGCGGTTATATAAAATGGTTTTCCCTCTATGGTCGATGGCGTGAATGCCTACATCCACATGCTCGCCGGCAAACTGATAGAAAGGGCCCAAGTCGTGCTGTTGTTGATTCATAGCCATCTCCTTAAAATTATTTTGACTTTTTAGATTAAAACACTTGAAAAACGCAATAATCTTTTGCATTATTATAAGTGGAAACAGTTTAAGAGTGCAAATTTTTTTTGCGCTATTCAAAATCAAGGAGGATTCCTAATGATTTCTTATAAACACGAACCATTTACAGATTTCTCAGTCGAAGAGAATCGCAATGCATATTTGGAAGGCTTGAAAACGGTTGAGGCTTATCTTGGACAAGACTATCCGTTGATCATCGGCGGGGAGCGCGTCACGACAGAAGACAAAATCGTTTCGTTCAATCCAGCTGACAAGGAAGAAATTGTTGGGCGTGTGTCCAAATCAAATAGAGAGTTGGCAGAACAAGCAATGCAAGCTGCCGATGAAGCATTTAAAACCTGGAAAAAAGTAAAACCGGAAGTACGCGCTGATGTACTATTTAAAGCAGCTGCCATTATTCGCCGCCGCAAGCACGAATTTTCTGCGCTCTTGACAAAAGAAGCCGGAAAACCTTGGAACGAAGCTGATGCCGATACAGCAGAAGCAATCGATTTTCTTGAATACTACGGCCGCCAAATGGTGCGCTTGAAAGACGGCATGCCTGTAGAAAGCCGTCCAGGCGAAGACAACCGCTATAAGTACATTCCACTTGGCGTCGGCGTCGTTATTTCGCCGTGGAACTTTGCATTTGCCATCATGGCCGGTACGACCGTTGCCGCAATGGTTGCGGGCAACACCGTATTGCTGAAGCCAGCTTCAACAACTCCGGTTGTGGCTTATAAATTCATCGAAGTGCTGGAAGAAGCAGGCATGCCAAAAGGCGTCGTCAACTATATCCCAGGACCGGGTTCTGAAGTAGGCGACTATCTGGTAGACCATCCGAACACTCGCTTTATCTCGTTCACGGGATCTAAAGAAGTTGGTTTGCGCATTGCAGAACGTTCTTCAAAAGTAAACGAAGGCCAGATTTGGATGAAACGCCTGATTGCTGAAATGGGCGGAAAAAACACGATGGTCATCGATAAAGAAGCAGATCTGGAACTCGCTGCACAATCCATCGTTAAATCTGCTTTCGGCTTTAGCGGACAAAAATGTTCTGCCGGTTCGCGCGCAGTCGTTGTAGAAGATGTATACGACCAAGTAGTAGAGCGCGTAGTAGAATTGACAAACCAGTTGACGATCGGCAACCCAGTAGAGCAATCCAATTACATGGGGCCAGTTATCGATTCAAATTCT
>JASKZU010000143.1 GCA_030147455.1 Planococcus sp. (in: firmicutes)
CATCGGATACTTGCTTGACGGTTTCTGCAAGCTGTTTGACAGGATTTAATACACCCGTCGACGTTTCACAAAACGTTGAAAAAATAACTTGGATATTAGGGTGCTCACCGAGAAAGTTCTTAACCGCTTCTGGATCCACGGCTTTGCCCCATTCCACATCAAAAATATGGGTCGTAATGCCATACGCCTTGCAGATCTTCGCGAACCGCTCGCCAAATGCACCAGTCACCAGTACCAGTACTTCATCACCAGGTGCAACCGTATTGACTACAGCACTTTCAAGTGCAGATGTGCCGCTTCCGGTTAAGATGATCACTTCTTCTTTTGTACCAAATACTTTTTTCAGTTTCGGGCGAATGTCCCGGATCAACGAGTAAGCATCTTCACCGCGATGTCCTATCATTGGCTGTGCCATTGCCCGCCCAACGCTGGGCGGAATGGGTGTGGGTCCTGGAATTCGTAATATCTGTTGGTCTGTCAGCATAGTAATTTCCCCTTTCGATTTGAACTTGCTCTGAAAAAACGGTATCAAAAAAGACCCTCCACCCCCTACATCTAAGATGCAAGGGGCGAAGAGCCTATCGCGGTACCACCCTAATTCACTGCCTATTAGGCAGCCTCATTTATCACGCGTAACGGACGTGAATCGGATGGGCCTACTGAAAAAAGGTTCAGCGCATCTATTCGGGAGTGCTGCTTTTTGCTGAAACCGCTGATTTTCACCACCCATCAGCTCTCTGAAGATCTCACCGCAAAAGAATGTCTCCGTCAAAATAGTTAGTCGGTATAGTTGAATTGAATCCATCATATATACGATAAAAACCATTGTCAATATATAAAAAATATTAAGAATAATTTGCAAGCGTTTCCAATCCTGTTGCTATGGGCATACATAAGGCGAAAATAAATATTTTTAATGTACTCCACAACTGTTTTGTAAAAAATCATCCATTTACATAAGGCTCATGGATGATAAGAGTGGTCATTTTGCGTATAATGAACATAACTTTGGTTTTCTTTTGTTTTGCAGGAATATTATCCTGCAAAACGGGTAAACTGATTTCTGGGCAAGATTTTGAAAGCCTTTTGAAAGGAGCGACCATCATGAAGCTGATTTCTATTGTTGTGCCGGCTTTCAATGAAGAAGCCAATATCGCTTCTATGTATAAAACTTTGGTGCAAGAACTCGAGCCGCTTTCCTACCAGTATGAAATCATGTTCATCAATGACGGCAGCAGCGATGGGACATTAAAAGAAATACTCCACCTCGCTGAACAGCACGATACCGTTAAATACATTTCATTGACCCGCAATTTCGGAAAAGAGTCGGCCATGTTTGCCGGACTTAAGCGCATTAAAGGAGACGCCGCCATTTTAATGGACGGAGATATGCAACATCCCCCTACGCTCGTCTGCGAAATGGTCAAAGGCTATGAGGAAGGGTTTCATCAAGTTGTGGCAAAGCGCTCCCGCAGCGGCGAATCTAAACTGCGCAGCGGCCTATCTTCCCTCTATTATAAAATGGTCAACTCCGTCACGGATGTCAGCCTGGAAGATGGCGAAGGCGATTTTCGGCTGCTGAGCCGAAAAGCCATCGATGCCATTCTTTCGCTGAGCGAAAGCAACCGTTTTTCAAAAGGCATTTATTCGTGGATCGGGTTGAGCAAAATGACCATCAACTACGAAAATGTCGTGCGCGCAGAAGGCGAGTCTAAATGGTCGTTTGGAAGCCTCGTCAATTATGGCATCGACGGCATCATCTCGTTTAATATGAAGCCGCTGCGCATTTGTTTTTATACCGGGTTCCTTGTTTTATTCTTATCAGTTCTTTATATAGCCTTTACGTTTTACCAAATTATGGTGCAGGGCATTGTGGCACCAGGCTATTTCACGACCATTACAGCTATTTTGCTGCTCGGCGGCATTCAATTGATCAGCCTTGGCGTAATCGGCGAGTATGTAGGGCGCATTTATAACGAAACCAAGCAGCGTCCGCATTTTCTTGTCGATATAAGCAATGCAGATGAGTACCATGAACATTAATCGTTTAAACACAGAGTTTACGCGCTTTGTCTTTGTTGGGGTCGTCAACACACTAAGCTACTACTCTATCTATTTATTTTTGCACAACGTCCTCGAATGGCCTTATATGGTTTCACATTTGATCGGATTTTTGATCAGCTTGAATATTTCTTTTTTCCTGAACACTTACGTAACGTACAAAGTAAAACCAACCTTAAAAAAATACCTATATTTTCCATTGACACAACTGGTGAATATATCCGTTTCTACATTGTTGATTTTCTTGTTTGTTGAATTTCTGCATCTTAACAGCAACATCGCACCGTTTGCAGCCGTAATCTTCACGATTCCTGTCACTTTTATCATTTCCGGCAAAATCCTGAAGGCACCGGCGCAGTCAAAATAATTCAAAGATGGTGACCTTATGCGTTCGTTCCGCCCTTATCTTTTTATCGCCATTATCTTTTTAGCCATGTCCATTCTTGGTCATGGCGTTTTCCTGTTCCAATGGACTCAAAATCAATTCATGGTCGGTCCGAGTGACGGACTCGCACAAATGATGCCTTTCAAGCAATTCCTGTACGAGCAATACACAAACGGGGAATTTTTCTACTCGTTTGATTTTGGCCTTGGAGCCGGGATTTTTAGTGAGCTATCCTATTACTTTTCCACGTCTTTTGTCTATATTATTACTTTGGTTATCGTCTTTTTATTGGACACGCTTCAGCTGATCAATGAACCGACCGTTCTATTCTGGGCCCAAGCAGCTGTATTCATCAGTATTGCGCGTTTGACAGCTGTCCTCGCAATTGCCTATATGCTGTTTCGTTATATGCGATTTTCCCGCTTGGCAGCAGCGACTGCCGCCATTCTTTACGGCCTATCGGGCATGTACTTCCGGCATGTAACGTTCTGGGAGTTTTTTGCTGATGCCTATCTATGGCTGCCCCTGTTGATCTTCGGAGCTGAGAAAATCTTCCGCGAGCAAAAGCCCGGCTGGTTTATCGCCGCCATCGCCATATCCATGATCGACAATTTTTACTTTGCGTATATCAACTTTCTGCTGACTGGCATTTATATCGCTTTCCGGCTGTTTATGCCATTAGCTGAAGTTGAAGCAACACGCAAAAAAGCCATTATGCTGTTTTTTGCT
>JASKZU010000333.1 GCA_030147455.1 Planococcus sp. (in: firmicutes)
ATGTTTCTTTTCTTTTTAGTAGCATTTTTTCACTTTCCAGCAAAAAATTCATGAGATGGATTACAAGGAAAGGACGGCGAATTTTTGCATTTACAAATTTAGGCCTTTCTCCAACTCTATGACGTAAAAAAGAGGAAATGAAATTCTCAATTTCTATTTGGCGTGTCTTCTCGTTTATCATGGCTGAAACTCCTTCAAAAGTTTTCTTTAAACACTGAATTAAACAAACAGGGATAGGAGTTGCACATGATTTGCGGCCTTAGTTAAATTCTTATGATAAATATTCTACTAAAAAATCTATCAAAGATATGCTTGTTCTGCCATAAAAAAGAAAAAAGCCAAAAAGAATCCTAAATGATTCTTTTCGGCTTTGTTAGCAGCATTAGTATCCGCAACATTTGACCTGAAATTGTCTATTTTTTATAACCTTTTCAAATCTTATTCTAAAAAAATTAGCTTTTCACTCAGAAACGCTATTGTTTTCTAAGTAAAATTAGCTTATATCATTTAAGAAGCTAAGTAAAGAACTTCAGAACAGGTTTTGCCTACCTGCTTATGAAAACTAAACTGCCTATTATTAAATCAGACGCTTCTTTAAATCTATTCTCTTATAAGTATGTGTATAAGCCTTTCCGTCTTCATTATAATAAAGCACGTTCTTCTGATAAGGGGCTGATAAAGCGTAGTATCCTAAACTAATTAAAAGCATCAGCATTTTCGGATTTTCTTCAGAAGCTACACCGACATAAATTTCTGTATATCCCGAGTTTTTTGCCAGACCTTCACGATATGCTATCAATGCTTTTCCTATGCCGCTTTTTCAGTGATCAATTCCTACATATAAGTCACTGAGTTTTGGGGATTTACTTCCGCTCCACTTTAAAACTCCAAACCCTAAAATCCGACTTTCCTGTTCAGCAACCACAAAGCAGAAGTCTTTCGGGCTTTTTTCAAAATAGTGCTTAAACAGATCTTTATTATTCCTAAGTCGACATAAACCATACAAATCGCTTTTTTCTGCCAATCTTATTTGGTAAGCCATTGCTTTACCTCGCAGTCCCTTTGGTAGCCATATGTATTTTGACTTTATACTCGCTGCTGCCACAAACCACTCAAGAGCCTATTTTCCTGAAGATGATCCAAACCTGTTTCGGGCTGTGTCTGCCGTAATTTTAGTATTCACTGATTTAAAGCAGCTATAAACGAATACAATTCTCCTGATTCCAGTTTATAAGACCGATTTGCGTCTTCTATGTAGAGCTCTTGTTGATTAATTTCAATGTGATGCACTTTTTTTGAAGTGTGTAGCGTTAAGGTATATTCGCCTAATAGAGCATTCGTGAAAAAGGACTTCTTCGTTTCTTGGCGGGAAAAGATCTCCACCAGCTCTTCAATCTCTCGTTCCTGTAAAGCATATATGTACGATTCTTCTTGAGGGTAATGTTCAATCGAAGTCACATTTGCTGATAGAATAGGCTCTTCATCAGGTATTTTATCCCGCTCTGCAAGAGATAGAGTTGCATTGAATGTCGCTACTGCCCAAACGACGATTAACAGCATGAAAGCAGCAAGTAAAATGGCTATGGTTTTCAATTTGCCCCCCCTTTTTTGTTGCACAGGCTGAAGACCTTAGTTATCCGAAAACAGTCGACGAACGGTTTGGTGGAATTGACTCTCACCGTATTTGTAACTTCTCGATGAATTCACATCATCATTTGCAGAAGAAAAGCTGATTAAATTTTCACTTTCATATACTTGCACCTGATAATTTCGGCCTGCATTCGTTTCAAGAAAAATGACGTATTCCGTATCCAGCGGACGAGTAGCAGAAAACAAATTCACCCTCCGCACCTGCATCTGTTTCAACTCGTCGATAATCAGTTGATGTTCAGATCGATTTAGTTGATCGATCATTCCACCAGGGTTATCAGACTCAACAGCTGAAATTCTTTCTACTGCGTCCAAGTCCAATTCGCTCAATACACCGTCTTCGACAGAAGTTGAATTAAAATAAAAGAATAAACCGATGCTTAAAAATAAAGCTAGAGATAAAATATACACATAAATTCTTTTCATATCGCCGCTCCTTAAGCAGTCGAACACCTACGAGAAATCAGGGCCGGTATTCAAAATGAGATGCCCGGTGCTCATGCTGCACTCTTTTTTCATGGCATTGGACAAGTTGCACTCAACAAATCAACCTTCTGTATGAAATTGTTTGTACCCGTCCCAATCGTATATGGCTTCTTGTTCTTGACCGTTAACGGTAAACGTTATTCTCGCAGCACGGGTAGGATCTTTTTGTATTTCGCCGGTTCTAAGGACCAATACGATTCTACCGGTCCCGTCGATCTCATAGCCGTCAATGTCTTCGATTGCTCCGACATCATGCCCCTCTGAGTAGACGCCTACCTGCTTTAAAGGATCGGCCCCGTAAACTTCATAAGCGATCCCATCTTCTTCGAAGGTCACAGGTTCGTGGTGCTCTTTCACTAAGTCAAAAGAATTGATCGTAACCGCCTCTTCTCCTGTCCATTCAATTTCATGAACGATTGAGTAGGTAGTATGAGCTTCGGCCGAATTAAGATAGAGATTGTCCAGGAGAAACTCACCGCTCTCTGTGCTTTCAACCTCTTCAGATTTACTGCATGCAGCCAGCAGCAAAACGCCGACCATGACTGACAGTACCCCTAATCGCTTCATTGTATCCATCCCCTTTTTGATTCCCTTATAATTACCAGTACCCTCTTTTTTCTCCATTAAAATCATAGTTGCCTTTTATTTTATACTGTGGGCTTGCAGACAAGCCCCTGTCCATAAAAAAAGAAGAGCTTTAAAAAGCTCTTCTCTCCAAATAGCCCATAACCCTTTCAACGCGTTCTTCGACCGACTGAACGCCTTGGATTCTCAGTACTGGACAAGACAATCCGGCCATCCATTGTTCATGCAAGGCTTTGCTCCTGACTTTTGTACCTGCATGGTCATATAAAGCCGCCCACTCCAGAAAAGTTTGCGACTCTGCGAATTTGCTGCCTCCCACTAGCGCTTCATTTCCGTACCGTTCCACTTCCCGCTGCTGCAATCTTGCCATCCTCACTTCTGGCGGAACCCATAGGAAAATTACCAAGTCAAAGCAAGGCATAAAGCAGTCTCCCCAGCCCGTTACTGACCCCGACAAAATCCATTTCTCGTTTTGCACTAAATCTTTTCCCAGCACTTCTTTTCGTTCTGGGACAGGTCTAGGTTCTGAGAATTTGGTTGCCCAAAAATAATCATCTGTATCCAAATGAACATGCGGCAAAACTTGTCCCAACGAATGACCAAGTGTCGATGTTCCCGCACCTGCTGCTCCTAAAATATGAATTTTATTGTGCACGGCGTCCTCCTGTCTAAGCACTCACAAGCAAAAAGGCTTTCTATTCTTTTAAAGTTTATATACTGTGCTGGCATCTCTGATTGGTTCGTTTTTCACGATTGATTTATTCCAAAATGAAAGTTCGTTTATAGTATACTTGAAGAAATTGATAAAACTTCCATATAGCGGCCGCCAGTTTTTTTCAAAACGCTTTATTTCTGCTTAATGTGCATTAAGAAAGGGAGGTTCTTTTATGAAATTAACGGTCACTCTTCTGCGTTTTGTCTATCTTCCTGCCGCTGGTCTTTTCATTCTTTTTATGTCTTATTGGTTCGCAAGCGGTTTTATATCAGAATACGGGCCTGATGCACCTGCTATTATTTTCCCGCTCTGGCTTATCCCCGGCGCAGTATTCCTGCTCGGTGCAGCCATTCAGTGTTGGCGAAAATACTTTTGGTTCGGAATAGGCATTACGTTGTTTTCGTTTATCCTGTTCTTCTCGGACATCATTCCTTACCGAGCAATCAATCTTTTTTAGTCGAGTTCTGCTGGTTGTTTTATTTGGTTTTTTTCATGGCGCTCTGGAGAATGGCTAAATCACGCTGTTGGATAAAAGATCCTATGTAGTTTTGCGGCCTGTCATTGGCCAGCTTTTTTTCAGCTTCAGCCAGCGAGAACCATTTCAAGGAGATGCCATCCTTTTTTTCTTTGTCTGTAAACGAAGGCTGTTCAATATCACCCACTGCACTGGCCATAAACGCATAAGAAATCTGGATTTGATTGAACCGTTCTTTATATTCAATCGCAATTCCTAGTAGCTCCACTGCTTCTATACGGGCTCCAACCTCTTCTAAAACTTCCCTTTTCAAAGCTGCTGTTGAATTCTCAGTTTCTTCAAACCCTCCGCCTGGCAACTTGTGGTATTGTCCGTTTTCAATGTGCAATACGGCAATCTCATTTTCCCCATTTAGAACCACTGCTCTCGAAGCTTTTCTCAATTTGTAAAGCTGATCATTGCCGGAAACTTCATTTTTATAACCGAGCAGTCTGTCATCTATTTCCATTATTACTTCCATCGTTCGATCCTCCTAGGCAGGAATTTTTGTTTATAAACATAACCTTAGTCGGAATAAAAAATGTTCATTTAATTTGTAGAAATATGCGTTTAGAGAAATCATAAGAACGGTGAACAAGGACTTTTTTTAATATTTGCTATCAAGCTTTCAGTTGAAACAAAGAAAAGGATACGATGATAAATACACATCCCCAAAACTTCTTTTTATTCCTCTGCACTCTTCCGGTTCTCATGGTCGCCATAAAAGTAAATAAAGTCTGACACTACTTGTTCGGCTGACTGAAGAGCCCCTTCAAGATGTCCGCTAAACTGGGCGTTTGTTTCGGTGCCGGCAAAGAAAATCTTCTTGTTCCAGCTGCCTGCTGCTGACGGTTGGCCGTAGCTGCTGTAGTTTTTAAAAGGGCTGGAATCTTCCTTGACGGATGTTTTCGAGTCGCTCGCCCAGTCTTTATAAAGGATAGCCAATGGATTTTCAGCTTCTTTTCCAAAAAGCTTGACCACCTGATCGGCCACTAACTCTTTTACTTTTTCCTGCCCCAGTTGTTCGCGCACTTCCGCCGGCATGCCGAAGAAACCGAACAACGCTCCGGCACCGCTTGCAGGAGAAGCATCATAGATTTCCTGCATCGGACCAGCAGAACTTAATGCAAGTCCCGAAAGTCCGGATTTTCTCCAGAACGGCTTCTCGTAGATGGCAACGGCTTTGGCCTGTGACCCCATCCATGTTGGTTTTTCTGAGATGTCGGCCAGAAGCTCTGAAGGAAGCGCTGGAGCAAATTCAATGCCATGTGCTATGAGACGGGGCGGCAAAGCTAGAATAACGGCAGATGCCGCAATATGTTCTACCGAACCATTCGCATGTTCAGCTTCGACCGTGACCTCGCCGGCTTTATCCATCTGAATCTTTTTCACCCGGTTTTGCAGCTGGATCGTTCCAGACGGGAGTTGTGCAACCAGTGAATCGATGAGCGTTTGGATGCCTCCTGTTAATCGCGCCCCCCGTTCCTGCAAATTTTCCTGCAATACACAACGCTCGGGCGGTTTAGTCTGAAAACGTTCCACCAACATATCCCCATCATTGGACTGAACAAACGCGTCTATCTTCAATTCTTCAACAAGCGCTGTCATGAGAGGCTCATACTGCGGCCAGAACCATGTCGGTCCCAAGTCGAACCTCCCAAGATCCGGCCTATCCGGAACATTCACGCTCAAAACTCTTCCGCCGATTCTGTTTCTTGCCTCCAGAATTCGGCATTCAATGCCCTTTTCAATCAACAAAGAAGCAGTGCGAAGGCCACTTAAACCTGCACCTATGATAACGACTGGATTCTTCATGTTTTCCCCCCTCAAACCTACATACTAAGCCGACTTTAGAAATCGCATAACAGTTTAATTAAAAAGACAACCTAAATCGAAGATGTTTTTTTAGAATTAAAAAAAGCGTTGAAATAAGCAGGAATTAATTGTTGAATCAGATGAGTCTAGCACACTTTTCATTTTTTTAGCTGCTGTTATTATTTTCTTCTACCTTTCGGGATAC
>JASKZU010000019.1 GCA_030147455.1 Planococcus sp. (in: firmicutes)
GGAATGCATCGATCCTACAGTGGAAGCGGTAGATTTGTCTACTGAAGTCGTGATGATTTTGCCGAGTATACGCAATCAAATGAAATAAAGATTGAACCAGTGCTTCTATAAATGAGGCGCTGGTTTTCTTTATTTCCATAAGCACTTTATCTAAAAAGAGTATTGCATGTATGAGAAAATCGAGATATGATGTAAATCGTAATGTTTACTTTTTTCGTTTTACATAGAAGTATGTTCAAGCAATGGTTCAGTAAAAGGCAGTTTACACGAATACGTTGTTATCTATTGGATACATAGAAATTTTTTTGAATATTTTTAAATCGTAATTATTACTTTTGGTGTCGAGTTTACGTAAAACCGGTTTGAGAAAATCTATTCAACTTGCCGCCACCTACAAAAGGAGCTTATTTCATGAAAAAAACATTGGCATTATTCATTTTTATCCTGGCTGCATTATGGCTGACGGCTTGTTCCGGCGGTTCGGCTGAACCGGCAGATGCCGAAAAAGAAGTCAACTTGCTTTTTAATTTTGCGACCAGTTCGCTTGATCCCCATCTCGACACAAGCTATGTGCCGGTAAGGGCCGGCATTACAGAGACACTTGTTCATTTGAACGACGAAACGTTGGAAATCGAACCGTGGCTGGCGGAGAGTTGGTCGAGTGAAGACGGCCAGACATGGAGCATCGAACTTCGCGACGATGTCACATTCCATAACGGCAAGCCGATGGACGGCGAAGCTGTCAAAGCGTCGCTTGAGCGTGCAATGGAAGACAGCATCGCGATCAAAAATGCGCTGCGCATCCAAACAATAGAAGTAGACGGCCAGCAATTGACGATTCAGACAGAAATGCCGTTCCCGGAATTTCCTTCTGAACTCGTTCACCCGAATACATCGATCATCGATGTCAATGAAACCGATTGGATCAATAGGCCGATCGGCACAGGCCCGTTCCAAGTCGCAAGTTTCACACCAGGCACAGCAGTCGACTTGCTGCGCTATGAAGGTTATTGGGACGGAGCGGCGTTGCTCGACAAAGCTCGCTTTTCATTTAATGAAGACGCCAATGCCCGATCGCTTGCTTTGGAATCTAAAGGAGCCGATATTGTTTTCCGCCCTGAAGTGGAAACAGTCGAACGGCTGGAAGCATTAGAGGGCATCACAGTAGAGTCGACGTCGACATTCCGCGTGCATCAAATGACGATGAACCTGCAGCGCGAAGCATTAAAAGATGTTCACGTGCGCCAGGCGATTGATGCGCTGATCGACCGTGAGATGATTGCTGAGACGATTTTAAACGGCCATGCCGAAGTGGCGACCGGGCCATTTCCTTCTTCGTTTTCGTTTGCGCCGGACTATCCGGAAAAACAATACGGCGTTGAACAGGCGCGCACATTGCTCGAGCAGGCAGGCTACACCGAACAAGACGGCGTCATGCAAAAGAATGGCGAGCCGCTCACATTGACGCTGCTTACCTACAGCTCGCGTGCGGACTTGCCGCTCATTGCACAAGTATTCCAGTCGGATGCCGGAAAATTGGGCATCAATGTCACGATCGAACAAATCGAAATACCGGAAGAGCATATGGCCGCGAACCGTGACTGGGACCTGACAACGTACAGTAACCTAACAGCGCCTCGCGGGGATGCCGGCTATTATTTGAATGCGACGTACCATCCGGACGGCGCCTTGAATTTCAGCGGTGCGGATGACGACAAACTGACGGAAATGATCGACGAGTTGAATCAGGTCGTCGACACGCAGCATCGTTCGGATATTGCAGAAAAAATCGCCAGCTATGTAGATGAGCAAATGTACAATTCGTTTGTACTGCATCCGAACACGCTCGTTGCTTACAATTCCGATAAAGTGAAAAATTGGACGACGACAAGAAGCGAGTACTATATGCTGACAAATGAATTGGATGTGGAGTAAGTGATTCGTATCATAATGCGCCGGTTGGCGGAAGTGGCGGTTTTTTTGCTGCTGATTACTTTTGTCAGCTTTTTGTTCGCGCGGCTGGCACCGGGAGATCCGGTTCTTTCGATTTTGAGGGTGGACGATCTTTCAGTCACCAATGAACAAGTCGAGCAATTGCGTGAGGACATGGGATTTAATGAACCGCTGCTTGTACAATATGGCCATTGGCTGACGGACTTTGTCCGTCTGGATTTCGGGAATTCCTATATTTCCAACCAGCCGGTGCTTGATATGCTGTGGAGCGGCGTCCCAGCTACATTGGAACTGACGATAGGCGGGCTTTTGGTGATGGTATTGATTGCCTTGCCGCTTGGATCGCTTGCTGCATTGTATAGAGGACGCTGGATCGACCAGGTAAGCCGCGGCGTTTCACTCGTCGGCGCCGCCGTCCCAAGTTTTTGGCTGGGACTTATATTGATCGACTTGATCGGCGTGCGTTTAGGGATTTTGCCGACAATGGGGAGGGACGGCTTGCAATCTGCCGTCCTTCCCTCTATTACATTAGGCCTGGCGATTTCCAGTGTTTATGTCCGCCTGCTGCGCTCTAGTTTGATTGATTCGCTGAACCAGGAATATATCCGTGCTGCGCGTGCAAGAGGCATTTCAGATACTCGGATTTTCTTCAGCCATGTGCTGCGGGCCAGCTTGCCGCCGGTTATCACGGTGTTCGGCGTCAGTCTGGGCAGCTTGATTGGCGGCGTGGTCGTCATCGAAGTGATCTTTGCCTATCCGGGAATCGGCAAAATGGTTGTCGATGCCATCAGGGCGCGCGATTATCCGGTCATTCAAGGCTATATTTTCATTATGGCCATTTTAGTTTTTATCATTAATAGTGTAGTGGACTTGTCTTACCGGTACTTGAATCCGGAATTGCGCTTGAAAGAAAAGGGGAAGGCTGGATGAAGAACCGATGGACTAATACTCGCGCCAAAACCGTATCGTTGTGCGCACTTTTGCTGGTTATTGGCGGAATCGCAGCGTATACGTGGCTATTTTTAAAGCATGACCCGTCGCTTGTCAATTTGAATGAACGCCTGCTGCCGATGAGCTGGCAGCATCCTTTCGGCACCGATCATTTGGGGCGCGACGTTTTGACGCGCATTTTAAACGGCTTTCAATTGACGGTCGGCTATGGGTTTATGGCTTTGATGCTGGCGGTGCTGATCGGTGTTCCGATCGGTGTGGTGGCGGGATTTAAAGGCGGTTTCGTAGATCGCATCCTTATGCGCATTGCGGATGCATTTTTGTCGTTTCCGGATACGGTCGTGGCAATTGTACTGAGCGGTTTGCTCGGTGCCGGAATCGAAAATCTGCTGTTTGCGATCATCCTCGTCAAATGGGTCAATTATGCCCGCCTCGCGCGCAGCACGGTCGTGGCTGAGCGCCAAAAAGATTATATTACGATGGCCAAAATAAACGGATTGAGCGAATGGCGGATTATGGGCAAGCATTTGTTTCCTCACCTTATTGGCCATATTTTGGT
>JASKZU010000021.1 GCA_030147455.1 Planococcus sp. (in: firmicutes)
CGGGAATCTATTTGATACGCAGCGGCCAGCGAAACATTCGGCTATTGCCGATCAGCCTCGCTGTAGGATGCGTTCACATCGTTTATATTGCCTTTTATTTGTTGATGAACCAAAGCCAATATACAGCAGCGGAAATTGGATTTTATGTTGCAGCAGCCATGGCGGCTGGTGTGCTGTCTGGAACGCTTGCCACCGGTTTGTTGCCGCTATTCGAATCGGCTTTTGGCATCTTGTCGACGATGAAACTGATTGAACTGTCGAATCCGAATCACCCACTGCTGAAAAAAATTCTGACAGAAACGCCGGGTACATACCACCATAGTGTAATGGTGGCAAACTTATCGGATGCTGCATGCGAAGCGGTGGGAGCCGATGGGCTTTTGGCCCGTGTCGGATGCTATTATCACGACATCGGAAAAACGGCAAAACCGCAGTATTTTATCGAAAACCAGTCGCATGGCAACCCGCACAGCGAACTTCGCCCGGAAGAAAGCCGCGACATTATTCTGGCGCATGCCAAGAACGGGGCTGCGCTGCTGCGCAGCCATAAAATGCCGCGTGAGTTGATTGATGTTGCCGAACAGCATCACGGCACAACGTTGCTGAAATTCTTCTATTATAGAGCAAAAGAAAAAAATGACACGGTTCCGGAGCAATCATACCGCTATGACGGGCCAAAGCCGCAAACCCGTGAAACAGCAATTATCATGATAGCCGACAGCTTGGAAGCGGCCGTACGTGCTATGGAAGCGCCGAGCCCAGAGAAAATCCAGCAGATGGTGGAATCGATTACCGAAGACAAGTTGAAAGATGGACAGTTTGATGAATGTGATATAACGTTAAAAGAACTGAAGACAGCAAAATCCGTTATGTGTGAAACGCTGAATGGCATTTTCCATTCGCGGATCGCTTATCCGGATGATAAATAAGGACCGGAAGGAGGCTAAATTATGTTGACGATTGATTTTTTGGATGAAAGCGGACAATTAGAGCAGCAGGCGCTCGAATTTGTTTCAGCCTTGCTGCAGCATGCGGCTGTTCACGAGAAAACGGGTGAAGCCGAGGTATCGATCACATTTATAGACGATGAAGCCATTCGCGAAATCAACCGTGAGTACCGCGGGAAAGACCAGCCGACAGATGTCATCTCATTTGCAATGGAAGAATCAGGCGAGAACGAAGTGGCGATTATTGGCGAAGCAGGGCCGCGTCTACTTGGGGATATTATTATATCGGTGGAACGCACAAAATCCCAAGCTGAAGAGTATGGGCATAGTTTTGAACGCGAATTGGGCTTTTTGGCAGTCCACGGATTTCTGCACTTGCTCGGCTATGACCATATGAACGAGCAGGATGAAAAAACCATGTTCGCCAAGCAGGAAGAAATCCTGGCAGCGTACGGACTTACGCGTGATGGCTATGAAGCTCAGTAAATTGATTTCCTCGTTCGGCTTTGCCCTCCAAGGAATCGGAGTGGCCATAAAGCGTGAGCAAAATATGAAAATACATGTTGTAGCGGCTGCCGCAGTTATAGTTGCTGCACTGTGGACGGGCCTCAGCCAAATGGAATGGATGCTTATTGCATTATTGATCGGCGGCATGCTATCGCTGGAACTGGTCAATTCGGCAATTGAACGAACAGTCGACTTAGCGACGGCGGAGCTTCATCCACTGGCAAAACAGGCGAAAGATATGGCAGCAGGAGCAGTTTTGGTGTTTGCTGCAACAAGTGCTATAATCGGATTGCTGATCTTTTGGCCAAAATGGTTTTACTGAATCGGGCGGCGAGGTACTTCCTCTCCGTGATTATAAAGAAGCGAGTGATGACAATGGAAAAACAACAATTAATGGAACGCGCAATCGCAGCACGGGCCAATGCCTATGTGCCGTACTCAACGTTTCCGGTCGGGGCAGCATTGCTGTCTAAAGACGGAACTGTGTATGAGGGCTGCAATATCGAGAATGCCGGATATTCGCTAACCAACTGTGCAGAACGCACAGCCGTTTTTAAAGCGGTCTCAGAAGGCGTCAAAGAGTTTCAGGCGCTGGCTGTAGCAGCGGATACGAAAGGGCCTGTATCGCCCTGCGGTGCTTGCCGCCAGGTGCTTGCCGAATTCTGCGCACCGGATATGCCGGTTTATTTAACAAATCTAGAAGGGGCGGTTACGGAAACGACAATTTCAGAATTGTTGCCGGGCGCCTTTACGACGGAGGACTTAAAATATGCTTCAAGGAAATAACGGATACAAATCAGGATTTATCTCAATTATCGGC
Organism: Planococcus sp. (in: firmicutes); assembly: GCA_030147455.1. Classification (GTDB taxonomy): domain Bacteria; phylum Bacillota; class Bacilli; order Bacillales_A; family Planococcaceae; genus Planococcus. Next base: position 2,275 of record JASKZU010000021.1, read on the forward strand.
CGCCCGAACGTGGGGAAATCGACATTCTTAAATCGCGTCGTCGGGCAGAAAATTGCCATCATGAGCGATAAGCCGCAAACCACGCGCAATAAAGTCCAAGGGGTTGTTACAAATAATGACAGCCAAATGGTATTTATCGATACGCCGGGCATCAACGAGCCGAAGCATAAACTCGGGGATTTCATGCTGAAAGTCGCCAAGAACACGTTTCGTGAAGTGGATGTCTTGCTGTTTGTTGTAAGCGCAGCTGACCGCATCGGCAAGCAGGACCGCTATGTGCTCGATATGTTAAAAGGCCTTGAAGTGCCCGTGTTTTTGGTGCTCAACAAAATCGACCAGGTGCATCCGAACGACTTGCCGAAAATCATTGAGTCTTACCGCAGTGAATTCGATTTTGCAGAAGCGATTCCAATTTCGGCTTTGCAAGGCAACAATGTCGAGAATTTGTTGGCAAAAATCGAAGAACGTCTGCCTGAAGGCCCTCAATATTACCCGGCCGACCAAGTTACCGACCATCCCGAACGCTTCATTATCTCAGAACTGATTCGTGAAAAAGCCCTTCATCTGACACGCGAGGAAATTCCGCATTCGATC
>JASKZU010000028.1 GCA_030147455.1 Planococcus sp. (in: firmicutes)
CCGGTTCGCCGAGAATCGACTCGACATCTGACAATGCTTCACTTTTTGCTTCCCACTGGGCAAGCTCCGAAGAATGGCTTCGGTATTGCTGGTCGAGAAAGCGGTCGCGTACGCGGCTGACCGAATCGATCGAGACGCCGGTACCGAGCTGGCCAGCGCCTTTCGTTGTCCAGATTTCCAGGGAAGGCGAAGAACTCGTATTCACTTGCTGGCGCGAATAGCCTTTCGTATTGGCGTTTGCAATATTTTGGCCCGTTGTTGAAATGCTTGCCTGGCCCGCTGACAAGCCGCGGCGGCCGGTTTCCAAACTATGAAAAGTTGACACGTCATCTCCTGCTTTCCCCTGGCGGCTTATGCTTTCGTATCGAAAAAGCCCCGATTTTCTGTTTGTGGTTTTTGCACACCCACTTGCCGTTGGTAGTTAAACGGCTGTTTTTTCGGTGCAGTCACATGGTCGATCATTTCCTGGACAAAGCCCATGGAGTCGACCACGAGTTTTTCGTTGAGGCGGTTTTTCAGCTGCAGTTCCTCAAGCAGCTGCTGCAATGTGGCCAGCTGCTGCTTGAGTGCTGTTTTTGCCGTTTCGTCTGTCAGTTCATCCGCAAACTGGCTGAAGCTGAGTCCCGGATTTTCTGCGAGTACTTCGGTCACGAGGCGCTGGCGCTCGTCTTCTAATTGGCTGAGGCGGCGAATCAAGCGGGTTTCTTCTTTTACAAGCTCGGTCAATTCGTCCACCTGGTGCTCGATCAGCACCGTTTGCTTGCGTTCGGCAAAGCGGATCAATTGCTGCTGGATGGTGATCAGCTCATCAAGTGTTGCAGTCATCATTTTCAGCACCGGACTTCCCTCTTTCTTCTGCGTTTAAGGCTCATTTGTCAAACCAGTATTGATGGATTTTCTCGGCCACTTTGTCGCTGTCGACCTGGTATTCACCGGATGCGATCTGCGCCTTCAGCAATTGGATTTTTTCCTGCCGGGCGATATCCGCTTCTGTCGTTTTCTCAAACATCGCCTTCGCCTCACTCGATATCTGCAGATGGTCTTCTTTTTGCAGCGGCCGGACTTTTGCCGACGGCGTCACCTGCATTTGCTTTTGATAGGATTGTATAAAGGAAGAACCATTCGTTTTGTCGATATTCATTCCTTCACCACCTTTTGGATTATTTCTTCAGCTTCCAATATTGTGCATTGCTGCTCTGCCGCTTGTCCACTGTTTGTGTGCTTGCCGAGTCGCTAAGGACAAATTTGACTTCTGTCGAAAACGCGCGGTAGCATGCTTGACACAGCATTTGTCGTTTGATCGGCTTTTTGCATCGGCCGCACGGATAGCTGAGGTTCGGGTAATCTGCCGATAAAATGCGGCCGTCCCGGAGAAAGCCGGCAATGCGGTTCATGGAAACGCCGGTAAACCGGTGCACGTCTTCAGCTGATGCGTTGCGATGCTCCGGGTTTTTCAGAAAAGCGTCTACTTGTTTATAAGCGGCTTCGTTTTTCTGGTAGCAATCCAGACAGCAGTCAATTTGATCCCGCAGATATAATGTTCCGCAGCTTGGGCAGTTCTCCAATTGTGGGCTCACGCTTTATCACCTGTTTCTTTCTATACCCTTATTATCGGCGGGTTTTCCGAAATGTTTAACGTTTTTTCTAAATTACTGCACTTTAAATTCAGTGACAAGCACGCGCTCGACGCTTCCTTCGCTGATCAGCTCCTGCAGGCGTGCAGCCACTTCTGTTTCAAGCAAGCCGATGCCTTCCGCGCCGATCAAATCTTTTTTCTCCATGCCGGCAACTGCCGCAATCGCTGCAGCGCGTACTTCTGCATGGCGCTTTTCCATTTCTTCTTTTGCTTTTTTATCGTCCATCAACACATTGAATTGCACAACGGCATAAGAAGACGGCGTTGCGAGATTCGTTGTAATTTCCTCCGTGTCGACGCTGAGCTCTGCGATTTCATCCGCAGTGAGCGGGGCATCTGTATCGGCTTTTGCTTCTTTTTGGATAAAATAAAATGCGCCGCCGGCACCAACCAGTGCGGCGATCAGCAAAACAATCAATACTTTCTTCATGGTTCACCTCTTACTCTTCGGTTTCTTCCTCGCTCTGGTAAGGCGAGATCAGCACTTCAACGCGGCGGTTTTTCGCCCGTCCCTCAGCTGTGTCGTTCGATGCGATCGGCTGATATTCGCTATAGCCGGTGGCGCTGAATTTCTGTGGATCTAAATCGTCGTTTTCCAATAAAATTTTCATGAAATTAATGGCGCGAGCTGAACTGAGTTCCCAGTTGGAATCAAATTCGCGGCCGCCGGTCGGAATATTGTCCGTGTGCCCTTCAATAAAAATCATGCGCGGCGGGTCGCTGACCAACAGTGCAGATAAATCTTTTGCAATTGCACGGGCATCGTCATCAATGTTGGCGCTTCCTGATTGGTACAACACACCTTCGTTGATCGTCAGCATCAAACCTTTTTCAGTCAGCTCAGTTTCTAGCCTTGGCGACAGGCTGTTTTCTTCAATGTACGACTCCAGGCGTTCCTGGAATTCCCCCAGCTCTTTGCGGTCGCGTGCAGCGCGCACTTCCTCGAGCAATTCCTCACTCATGCCTTCTTCGGACAACTCAGCAAACGGCGACGTGTTGTCCAGTTCGACCGGAGCCGATTGGTCCAGGATGCCCGTTCCGCCTTGCAGTTCGACGTTGAACGATTCGGAAATTGCTTTGAATTTCTGGGCATCGACTTCACTTGCCGCAAACAGCACGATAAACAATGCCAACAGCAGCGTCAGGATGTCTGCATACGGAATCAGCCACGATTCATCTACGTGTTCTTCGTGTTTGTGTTTACGTTTCAACCCCAACACCACTCTCTGCTTCGTCTTCTAGCACGCGGTCTTTTGCCGGCAGGTACGTTAACAGTTTTTCTTCTACAGTGCGGGCAGGCAAGCCTTCCTGTACCGCAAGCAAACCTTCCAGCATGATTTGCTTGGTGCGCGATTCCTGTTCGGATTTGCGCTTGAGTTTATTGGCAAACGGATGCCATAATACGTAACCCGTAAAGATCCCGAACAGTGTTGCGATAAAGGCAGCCGAGATCGACTTTCCGAGCAGTGCCACGTCGTCCAAATGGCCGAGTGCCGCTACCAGCCCGATTACGGCACCGAGTACCCCAAGTGTTGGTGCGTAAGTGCCGGCTTGTGTGAAAATCTTTGCGCCGAGTTCATGGCGTTCTTCCATCGCGGCGATGTCTTCTTCCATCAAATCGCGGATGTGTTCATGCGTTTGGCCGTCGACGACCATTTTCAAGCCGCGCTGCAAAAACGGGTCTTCTACTTCTTCTGCGCGTTCTTCCAGTGCAAGCAATCCTTCTTTTCGTGCGACCGTTGCCCAGCCGGTAAACATTGGAATCAATTCTTTGACCGGCACGGTTTTTTGTTCACCAAACAAAATTTTAAACAGCCCAGGAATGCGTTTGACTTCCTCACCCGGAAAAGCGATTAAAATACACGCTGCTGTCCCGAGGAAAATGATGACCAGTGCCGCCGGGTTGTAAAGCGCGACCGGGCTTGAGCCTTTCAGTGCCATGCCCCCGACGAGCACGAGCACGCCGAGGATGATGCCTAACCAAGATGTCTTATCCACGTCCATACCTCATTTCACTAGTTCGATCCTTGTTTAGCTAAAGCCATTGCTTGCTTCCATGTGTTGCGCAGCTCGGTTACGTCTGCTGTCACGGAGTCCAGTATCACTTCATCGTTTTTCATATTCGCTTCGACAAGGCGGCTGTATTGGAATTCGTAAAGCGATTCAAGTTCTTTTGACAGCGAAATGTCTGGGTTCAACGTACTGCGCAGTTCTTGGATAATCAGCTGCGCCTTTAGAATATTTGTGTTTTTATCTTCAAATTGTTTGGCCTGCATTGCCTTTTTCCCGAGCTTCATGAACTTCA
>JASKZU010000045.1 GCA_030147455.1 Planococcus sp. (in: firmicutes)
TGTCTTGTTCGGAATCTTTGCTGAAGATAACATAATCGCCCATGTAATCAGGCAGCACTTCCTGGGATAGCGCATAATAACCGTCGCCAAGCGCCATTTCCTCGACTTTCTCAGGCATCTTTAATTTCATTTCCTGGTAGAGGATTTCGGTGCCGCGGCCCCAGCTGTCACCATACACGTATAGTTGTTTGTTGAAGTTCTCGATGACCGATACCGTTGCATCTTCGCCGATTTCAGCACGGATGTCATCGCCCGCAGTTTGTGCGCGTGATTTGAAATCATCGATCCAGTCTTGCGCTTCTTGTTCTTTATTGAGCAGTTTGCCGATTTCCAAATGCTGCGTCAAATAATCGACGTTGTTGTAAGTATACGCGACAGTCGGCGCGATTTGTTCTAATTTATCAAGGTTTTGCGTGGTAGAAGCCGCAATGATCAAATCCGGGTCCAGCTCGATGATTTTCTCGAGGTTTTCTTCGCTCACTTCTTCAACGTCTTGAAGCTCGTCCTGGAAGTTCGGATTGTTTTTCGACCATGATTCCACACCGACAAGCGGTACGTCCAGCGCCAGCACATTTCCAGTATAGCTCGCGAGTACGACGACGCGCTGCGGGTCTGCTGGAACTTCAACTATGCCGCTCTCGGATTCATATTCGATCGTGCCGGATTCGCTGGCAGTGCCGTCTGCGCTGTCTGTTGTAGCCGGTGCAGCTTGTTCTGGTGTGCCGCAGGCAGCAAGCGCCAATAAAATCAGTAAAGCAATCGATAATGCAACTAACTTTTTCATAGGGTAGTTAAGCTCCTTTAATTAAATTGTAGGTGAGGCAAATCGGTTTTTGCGTACGCGGGTCCAGGCCGATTTCCGCATCGATGCGGAACACTTCCCGGAGTACTTCAGGCACGATCACTTCTTCCGGCGTACCGGCTTTGATGATTTGGCCGTCTTTCATGGCAACGATATGGTCAGCAAATCGGGCGGCGTGGTTTAAATCGTGCAGCACCATAACGATAGTGCGGTGCTCATCGGCATTCAGTTCGCGTAGCAATTCGAGAATCTCCAATTGATGCGCCATGTCCAAATAAGTGGTGGGCTCATCAAGAAAGATCATTTCGGTTTCCTGTGCGAGCGCCATCGCAATCCAAACGCGCTGGCGCTGACCTCCGGACAAGGCGTCCACAGGATGATACTTGAAAAACTGCGTCCCGGTTACGTTTAGGGCCCAGTCGATCATTTTATAATCCTGCGTGCTCAGTTTGCCGAAGCCTTTCTGATAAGGAAAGCGGCCGTAAGAGACAATCTCGCCGACGGTCAGCCCTGCCGCGTTTTCCGGTGACTGCGGAAGGATGGCCATTTTTTTGGCCAATTGCTTGGTTTTTTCGTCAGCGATTTGCTGGCCATCCAAAATAACCGAACCGGATTCGTGCGGAATGACGCGTGTCATCGCTTTCAAAAATGTCGATTTGCCGCATCCGTTAGGCCCAATAATTGCGGTGATTTGTTTATCTGGAATCGAAAGGGACAAGCCTTTCACAATTTTGCGTTCACCGTAGCTGACTTCCAGGTCTTCTGTAAAAAGGCGTCCCATCGACACCCCTCCTTTTTCTCTTCTTTATAATAGGTTGAAAAATAAAAATAGATATAGGTTGATAATGATTCTCACTTTCATTACAATGAATACTATAAGGTTATTGAGAATCGTTGTCAATCGGAATTTACTATAGAACGGGGATGGAAAAAATGGCCAATCAAGACATCTTTGACGTAACCATCATCGGGGGAGGCCCCGCCGGTTTGTACTCGGCTTTTTACAGTGGGCTGCGCGGCATGAAAACGAAAATCATCGAATTTCAGCCGCGCCTTGGCGGCAAGCTTCACGTGTATCCGGAAAAAATGATTTGGGATGTCGGCGGGCAGACGCCGATTCGCTGTGAACAGTTGATCACTCAATTGGTTGAGCAGGGATTGACGTTCCACCCGACAGTCTGTTTGGATGAAAAAGTGGAAAGCATGGCCAAGGATGAAGATGGCTTGTTTATGCTCGCCGGTGCGTCCGGAGAAATCCATTATTCAAAATCCATTATCGTCGCGGTCGGCGGCGGCATCTTAAAACCGCAAAAGCTCCAAATCGAAGGAGCCGAGCGTTTTGAAGTGGCTAACCTCAATTATACAGTGAAAACGCTCGAACGCTTCCGCGGAAGCACTGTGCTGATTTCAGGCGGCGGCAATTCAGCGGTCGATTGGGCCAACGAACTTGAACCGATTGCTGAAAAAGTATATGTTGTCCACCGCAAATCCGAAATGACTGGGCATGAAGCGCAAGTGCGCCAATTGCTTGAAAGCCGTGCAGAATGCCTGCTGGATTCAGCGATCACTCGGCTGGTGGCATCCGACGCCGGAGACCGTGTGGAGTTGGTCGAAGTCATGAACCAAGTAACAGGCGAGCGCTGTTTGCTGTCGATCGACCAATTGGTTATCAACCACGGTTACGAGCGCGATGCAAGTTTGCTGGAAAACAGCCCGCTTGAGTTGGAAACAAAAGATGATTTTTACTTGAAAGGCACACCGGCCAGTGAAACATCGGTCCCGGGCATTTTTGCAGCGGGAGACATTCTTCAGCACGAAGGCAAGCTGAACTTGATCGCCGGCACATTTACCGATGCAGCCAATGCGGTCAATAAAGCAAAACAGTTTATCGAACCGGATGCGGCCCGCATCGCCATGGTATCTTCCCACAACGATATTTTCAACTCCCGCAACCAGGCGCTAAAGGAAAAAGCGCTGCGCTGAACCGATGCGTTTACTGTTTCCGCTCTCCGGGTAGAGCAGAACAGAAAGCAAATCGGAGGAGGAATACGCATGGAATTAAAAGATTATGGAGCCGAATCATTTGTTGTGAACATCGAACAAGCAACCAAGCAAAACGAAACGTTCCGGACTGCGCTTTGGACCGGCGGGAATTTGCAAGTTACGCTTATGAGCATCGCTGCAGGCGACGACATCGGCCTTGAAGTCCACGAACACGGCGACCAGTTTCTCCGCATCGAAGAAGGCAAAGGACTCGTGCAAATGGGCGACAGCGAAGACGATTTGACGTTCGAGGAACAAGCACAAGACGATTACGCCATCCTGATCCCCGCAGGCAAATGGCACAACGTCACAAACACTGGCGACAGCCCATTAAAAATCTATTCCATCTATGCACCGCCGGAACATCCAAAAAACACAGTGCACAAAACAAAAGCAGAAGCCGAAGAGGCGGAAGCAGAAGAAGAATAAAACAAAGGCCGGACAACATCAACTGTTGTCCGGCCTTTGCTATTGATCTTCATTAAAAGCCTTCTGCAGCCCGCTGC
>JASKZU010000160.1 GCA_030147455.1 Planococcus sp. (in: firmicutes)
GCAGCTCCTGCACGAAGATCCGATGCAACTACGGTCGCTGCCGTCATTGGCGTCGGACCTGTAATAATGGCAGCACGGCCTTCTACACGGCCAACTGCGTTCATGCGGCGCAGCTCATCGATATGCTTGAAACGCGCCGAATAAATCGTATCGGTAATCATGGAAGATCCGTTCGCTTGCGTCATTAAAACAGAAAATGGCTGCTGCAGATCCGTGGCAAAGCCAGGATACACAAGTGTCTTGACATCGATTGCTTGAAGGTTTTGCGGCTTTGGAATAAAGATCGACTCTTCGCCTTCTTGCACATCGACACCCATTTCACGAAGTTTTGCCGTAAGAGCTTCCATGTGGAATGGAATGACATTATCGATCGTAACACCGTCTCCTGCAGCTGCTGCCATAATCATGAACGTTCCCGCTTCGATGCGGTCTGGAATGATTGTATGGTTGGTGCCGTGAAGCTCATCGACGCCCTCGATACGGATAACATTCGTTCCGGCGCCTTTGATTTTTGCCCCCATATTAGTGAGAAGTGTTGCTACATCAATAATCTCAGGTTCTTTTGCCGCATTTTCAATAACGGTCTGCCCTTTGGCACGGACAGCAGCGAGCATAATGTTGATCGTCGCCCCAACACTGACTACGTCCAGATAGATTTTAGCGCCGCGTAATTCATCGGCACGCAAATAAATGGCGCCGTGTTCATTGGTCACTTTCGCGCCAAGCGCTTCAAAGCCTTTGATATGCTGATCGATCGGACGCGGCCCGAGGAAACATCCTCCCGGCAGTCCAATTGCCGCATGTTTAAAGCGGCCAAGCATCGCACCCATCATATAGTAGGAAGCACGCAGCTTTTTAACGTTGCCGTTTGGCAACGGCATATCAACCATGTCTGTTGGATCAATTTGCATCACGCCGTCTTCAAATGAAACAGATCCGCCAATTTCCTCAAGTATGTTTTTCAAAGTCCATACATCCGAGATTTCAGGTAATCCTTCGATCGATACGGGCGAATTCGCTAAAATTGAAGCCGGGATCAAAGCCACGGCGCTGTTTTTGGCGCCGTTCACTTTAATCGTGCCGGAAAGGCGATTGCCGCCTTTTATTTTATAAACGTCCATTCTATTTCTCCTTTTTCCTGTCAGCCTTATTTCTCAGAGCGAGTTTCCCAATCGGCCAGGAATGCTTCGATGCCTTTGTCAGTCAAAGGATGTTTGAACATCTGCTGCATTACTTTGATTGGCATCGTGCCAATGTGCGCACCGTTGAGCGCTGCGTCTGTTACGTGCTGCGGATGACGGATGGACGCGGCAATGATTTCTGAATCGATTTCGTGAATCGCAAAAATCTCGGCAATTTGAGCGATTAAGTCCATTCCGTTATGGCCGATATCATCAAGGCGTCCAAGGAATGGCGACACGTAAGCTGCTCCTGCACGCGCGGCAAGGAGGGCTTGGTTGGCGCTGAAAATAAGTGTCACGTTTACTTTTGTGCCTTCGCCAGCCAAAACAGCACAAGCTTTCAAGCCGTCGGGTGTCATTGGCAACTTCACCGTGATGTTTGGAGCAAGTGCCGCCAGTTCGCGGCCTTCTTCGATCATGCCTTCTGCATCAAGCGCGATGACTTCTCCGCTGATCGACCCGTCTACCAAGTCGGCGATTTCTTTCAAGCGGTCATGGAACGATACATTTTTTTCTTTTGCAACAAGCGATGGGTTGGTTGTAACGCCTGAGAGGATGCCCCAAGCGTGTGCTTCTTTGATTTCGTCGAAGTTAGCTGTATCAATAAAGAATTTCATAGGTTGGTTTCCTCCTGTATGTGGAAAAAGAGACGATTCGCCTCTTTTTCATCCATTATTAGTTTGCTTTTTGGGAACTGCCGAAGTCGCGCATCTTGCCGCTGACTGTCGCTTTGATGGCATCACGTGCCGGCGTCAAATATTTCCGCGGATCGTAAACGTCGGCGTCACTCGCCAATTTTTCACGAATCGCTATTGACGCGGCGATTTGACTTTCGGTGTTGACATTGATTTTAGCTGTGCCAAGTGCTACTGCACGCTGGATATCTTTTACGGGAATCCCGGTACCGCCGTGCAAAACAAGCGGCACATCGCAAAGCTGTGAAATTTCTTCCATTTCAGCAAAGCCAAGATTCGGCTCTCCTTTGTACGGTCCATGAACTGAGCCGAGTGCCGGCGCCAGGCAGTCAATACCCGTCTGTTCTACAAGCATCTGGCATTCTTTAGGATCTGCATAGATGACGCCGTCTGCAATTACGTCGTCTTCCTGGCCGCCTACAATACCAAGTTCCGCTTCTACAGAAACATCTCTCGCATGCGCGTACTCAACAACTTGGCGTGTAATTTCCACGTTTTCTTCAAATGGGTGATGAGAAGCATCGATCATAACCGATGTAAAGCCAGCATCAATCGCTTCTTTGCACTTTTCAAAACTTGAGCCATGATCCAGGTGGATCGCAACAGGAACAGTAATATTGTAATCATGCATAAGACCTTTAACCATATGGACGACTGTCGTAAATCCTCCCATATAGCGCGCTGCGCCTTCTGACACGCCGCAGATAACCGGTGATTTCTCGTCTTCTGCAGCTTGCAGGATCGCTTGCGTAAACTCTAAGTTATTCAGGTTAAACTGCCCGATGGCATATCCTTCCTGTTTTCCTTTAATCATCATATCCTTCATCGAAACTAGTGGCATTACACTTCTTCCTCCTCAGCTTAGGCACGGGCCCAATATCCTTTTTACTATATCAAAAATGGCGCTACTGCGCCACTCAGTGTGAGTTTAATCGGCTAATAATTCGTGGACGGCGTCGCGCAGTTCGAAAACGTCAAACGGCTTGGTAAAATAACGCATCACTCCCCAGTTCCTCGACTCCTCTATTACCCCAAGTTCCCCGTAAGCCGTCATCATGATCACTTTGCATTCTTCGTCGCGCCCCTTTAGGCGTTTGAGCAATTCAATGCCATCCATACCGGGCATTTTCATATCCATCAAGATCAGATTCGGACAACCCTGTTCGGTAATCTGGAGCGCTTCGTTGCCGTTTGCGGCAACCAGCGCTTCATATCCTTCCCGTTCGAATACCTCTTTCAGCAAAAGGCGAATGCCCTGTTGATCATCCACAATCAATATCTTTTTCAATTTCACCACTCCTTTTCGCCTTTTTTGCTCTTTCATTGTTCTGTTATACTTTTTTCGAGGTGAACTTTATTGAAAATACTGACAACCCAATTAACCGGCCTGTTTCAGCGTCTCGGCGCAAAAGAAGAAGCAATTGAAGATACTGCGCGGCTGCTTGCACAGGCAGCAGCCGGCCAAGGCCGCATATATTTGGCTGCTTTCGGTGAACTGGAAGCCGTCACGCTTGCTGCTGTCGACGGTGCAGAACCGCTTGCTGCGGCTTTCCGCTATGAACCGGGGACTGAGCTTTCTTCTGCAGATCGTGTCTGGATCTTGGCCCGCAAAGATGAAGGCGATGCCATCGCGCGGAAATTAGCTGAACAAGCGATTCCTTTTGCTTTATTGACGGCGGAAGCCCACGAACAAGATTTAGCTTCCGTGTCGTTATCGATGGCCATCAACAAAGGTTTGCTGCCCGGCGATGAAGGCGGACGCATCATGATTCCGCATGCGCTTGGCGCACTGTATGTGTATCATGCTGTCAAATTAATCATCGACGAAATGCTCAGCGAACGATAAACGACAAAAGCCTTCCCTTTAAAAGGGAAGGCTTTTGTCATCTTATCGATGCCTGCCTTCCTTGGAACGAAACGGCTTTGCGGCAAGCAGGCTGGCACGGTTCGCCAGCTGGGTCGAGTGAAAAACATTCTATTAACTAGTAGTTGCTGTTTACTTTTGGTTGTTCAATGATGCACGTACAAACTCACGGAACAATGGCTGCGGACGGTTCGGGCGTGAAATGAATTCCGGGTGGAATTGGCATGCTACAAACCACGGATGATCTTCGACTTCAACGATTTCCACGAGGCGGCCGTCCGGGCTTGTACCGGAGAATTTAAATCCGGCTTTTTCGAACTGCTCACGGAACTCGTTGTTGAATTCATAACGGTGGCGGTGTCTTTCATAGACAAGCTCTTCACCGTAAGCCTCGTATGCTTTCGAAGTTTTGTCGAGTTTTGCCGGGTACAATCCAAGGCGAAGCGTACCGCCTAGGTCTTCGATGTCTTTTTGTTCAGGCAGCAAGTCGATCACCGGGTACAACGTGGTCGGATCCAGTTCAGACGAATGCGCGCCGTCCAAGTTCATGATATTGCGTGCATATTCGACGGACGCGAGCTGCATGCCGAGGCAGATGCCGAAAAACGGCACGTTGTTTTCACGTGCATATTGAGTCGCCAATACTTTCCCTTCAACGCCGCGGTCGCCAAACCCGCCCGGCACGAGGATGCCGTCGCAATTTTGAAGCGCTTCCGCTACGTTGTCGGCGTTGATGTGCTCTGCATTGATCCACTCGACTTCAATATCGGAATCAAAAGCAAAACCGGCGTGCTTGAGTGATTCTACAACAGAAATATAAGCATCTTGAAGCTCTACGTATTTTCCAACCAATCCGATTTTAACGGATTTCTGAAGCGACTTCACTTTGTCGACAAGCTCGTTCCATTCGGTCATGTCCGCTTCCGGCGCTTCGATGCCAAAGTGGTCAAGAACGATTTGGTCCATATGCTGCTCCTGGAGGCGAAGCGGCATTTCGTAGATCACATCAACGTCGCGCGACTCAATGACTTCTTCGGATTTGATATCGCAGAACAAAGCAATCTTATCTTTCATGTCTTGCGGCACTGGATATTCTGTGCGGACTACGATCAGGTTTGGCTGAATGCCCAGGCTGCGCAGCTCTTTTACGCTGTGCTGAGTCGGCTTTGTTTTCATTTCTTTTGCAGCGCCGAGATACGGGATCAGCGTACAGTGAATATACATGACTTCTTCGCGTCCAAGGTCTGAACGCATTTGACGGATCGCTTCAAGGAATGGCAGCGATTCGATATCGCCGACTGTACCGCCGATTTCTGTAATGACCACGTCGGCCTTCGCTGTTTTAGCAGCACGCAGCAAGCGGTCCTTGATTTCGTTCGTGATGTGCGGGATAACTTGAACCGTGCCGCCCAAATAGTCGCCGCGGCGTTCTTTTTGAATGACGGTCGAGTACACTTTCCCTGTCGTAACGTTTGAATATTTGTTCAGGTTGATATCAATGAAACGCTCATAATGGCCAAGATCCAAGTCTGTCTCTGCGCCATCATCGGTAACGAATACTTCACCGTGCTGGTAAGGGCTCATCGTACCCGGGTCAATATTGATGTATGGATCGAATTTTTGGATCGTAACACTCAAGCCGCGGTTTTTCAGCAAGCGGCCCAGCGAAGCAGCGGTGATCCCTTTTCCTAATGATGAAACAACTCCACCTGTTACAAATATATACTTTGTCATGCTCTGTTTCCTCCTCGAATAGTAAATAAAAATGCGACGACCTGCGGCACCTGCGATTCCAGGATGCCATTTTTGCCTGAAAAAGCGCAGGCCACCCAAAGTGATGGATGGCATGTGTAATCTAGCCGACTGGCGGCACTCAAAAATAAAAAGCGCTCCTCCTGCAGGCGTGCAGGGGGAGCGCGTAAGCTATACGAATCATCTCTCCTATTTTAAGGAGCCCAATAAAATCTTATCGTGTACAGCCGGTTCCGTCAAGGTGAAAAAAAGTTCAGACTTCTTCTCTTTATTTCAGAAGATCGTCTTCTTCGTCTTCTTCCTCGTCCTCATCTTCTTCATCATCGATGATGTTGCCGTCCAGATCTTCTACGAGCACATCAACGTCCGCTGCTTCATCGACGTCATCGTCATCATCAGTTGCATCAAAATCAAGATCGACAACAGGTGATTTAACAACTTCTTCTTCCTCATCGTCTTCGTCATCTGTGGATGCATCGCTGTCGTCTTCGTCGAAATCTTCGAAGTCCAACTCGTCTTCGAGTTCCAGATCCAAATCATCGAAGTCTTCATCAGTTGCTTTTGTTTTCTTTTTCTTGCGCGCTTTGACAGTCGGTGCAGATTCTTCTTCAATCTGCTCGACTGGATACCACTCGCGAAGGCCCCAGCGGTTTTCGCCAAGAATCAAGAAACGTCCGTCAATATTCATATCGGTATAGTATTGAGCGAGATGCGTCTTCATTTCTTCTTCAGAAAGTCCGATCAGTGCCTGCAGTTCCGCCACCAGTTCTGCAAATGTTTTTGTTTCTTTGGTTTCTTCCAAAACCGCATATGTTAAGTCGACGAACGACTCTTCTAGCAATTCTTCTTTAGTTAATTCGCGGATGTTCATTCGTGCACGTCCCTTCTTGTGTCATAACTTAATCCATTATATACAAAGTCCGTGCTGTCCGCTACCGTGATTTCTTTTTTCTGCGTCCAAGTTGTTCCCAGCCAAAAAAGAACAAGTAGGCAGATAAGATTAAAAAGGGAATCGAGCCTAACGCTTTGTTATATAGAACAAACAGCAAAACGACCGCAACGATGATAATGGTATAGTGGGCAGCTTTCGGCATGGGTCATCCAGCTCTTTTCTTTAGAATGTCAATTTTCTCTATTATAACGGAGTTTCACAGCCAAATCGACTGAAGTGCCAGATGATATTTATGTGGTTGCTGTAACAAGACGTCATGCCCGCTGAAATTTAATGAAAAGCATGTCCGAAAAGGGGGGGGGGCGGCCAGTCCGTGAAGAAATGTACAACGCACTATCCATCTCGCTCAGTTGTTTAACTGCCTTGTCTACATTCCAGTCCAGCTAAGCGGCGTAACATGGATAAAAACTTTTGCTCGAGCATCGCAAAAAAACCTCGCCTGTTTCCAGGCAAGGGGATGGGCTCTTACATATTTCTGCGGTACTGGCCGCCTACTTCGTAAAGGGCCGTTGTAATTTGTCCAAGACTTGCGACTTTGACCGTCTCCATCAATTCCTCGAAAATATTGCCGCCGGTTTTCGCCACTTGCTTTAAACGCTCGATAGCTTCATCTGAAGGATTGCGTTCTTGAAACGCCCGTAAATTATTGATTTGTGTTTCTTTTTCTTGCTGCGTGGCACGGGCGATTTCCATTGCATTGATGTCGTCATCCGACTGCGGATTCGGATTCAAGTACGTATTGACTCCGATGATCGGCAATTCGCCGGTATGCTTTTTCATTTCATAGAACATGGATTCTTCCTGTATCTTCCCGCGCTGGTATTGCGTCTCCATCGCACCGAGCACACCGCCGCGGTCATCAATGCGGTCAAATTCCG